>CACXFC010000263.1 GCA_902766835.1 uncultured Coriobacteriaceae bacterium
CGTGGCCAAGTACAACCCGGTGGACGAGGAGGTCCGCTTCGAGTGGGTCCTGCCCGAGGACACCGAGATCACCGGTCACATGACGCTCCACCTGTGGCTCTCCTGCGAGGGCTGGGACGACATGGACCTCTTCATCAACATCCAGAAGGCCGCAGCCGACGGCACCTGGGTGCCCTGGCTCACCCTCGACGAGCCGCATCCCGGCGCATGGGGCAAGTGCCGCGTCTCGCGCCGCGAGCTTGACACCAAGCTCTCCCGCGCCCATCGTCCCGTGCTCAAGAACACGAGCAGCCAGAAGCTGGCTGAGGGCGAGATCGTGCCGGTGGACATCGCCATCGTCCCCACCGCCCGCGTCTACCACAAGGGCGAGCGCTTCCGCATCCAGATTGCCGGCCGCTACATCCGCGAGGGTTGGTTCGAGCCGCTGTCCTGGGACGAGGAGGCCAAGGGCACGCACGTCATCCACACCGGTGGCCAGTATGACTCCTGGATCGAGATCCCGGTCATCCCGCCGCGCTATCAGGCGGGGGAGTACATCCATCGCTAGGATCTAGCCAACATCTGCCGAACTATGGGGAGGGGCCGCGCCGTATTGGTGCGGCCCCTTTTTCCGCTGAGGCGTGCCAAAGGGAAGTCTTCCCTTTGGCACGCATACGAGCGGCAATCAAGAGCGTGTCCCCCGTGCACGCCTGCCGACAGGGGCGCCCTACCTGCGGTTTTCTACGATAGACTTGACTATACTGGCAAATCCATGTCGGACGGGGGACGACATGCGTGTATTCGACAGGAACTATCGGCCGTCATTCGTGTGCGTACTAGCTACGTGCTTCTTTGTGGCCGCACTGCTCACTCTTGCCCTTCCGGGGCGCGCTGCCCACGCGGCGGGCCGCATCGTTCGTGTGGGCTACTACGAGAACGAGGTCTTCCAGGAGGGCGCGCGCGACGGAGCCGTGAAGACGGGCTATGCCTACGAGTACTATCGCAAGCTCTCCGAGTACACCGGCTGGAACTACGAGTACGTGTATGGCAGCTACAGCGAGCTTTACCAGAAGCTGCTTGATGGCGAGGTGGACCTCTTGGCCGGCCTTGCCTACAAGGAGGAGCGCGCCTCGCTCATCGGCTATCCCCGCGCGCCCATGGGCAACGAGGTCTACAACCTGGTGCGCCACGATGCCGACGTGGACATAACGTCTGACCCGGCGACGCTGGCGGGCAGGCGCATCGGCGTGCTCGACAGCGCCATGGTGGAGGCGCTCAACTCCTACCTTGCCGCACACGACGTCAAGGCGGAGGTCGTCACCTACCCAGAATACGACGCACTCTTTGCGGGCTTTGACGCCGGTGAGTTTGACGTGCTTGCGGTGGAGGGCGGCGGCGCCTACGACCGGCCCGGCTCCGACGTGCTGTGCTCCTTTGGTTCCTCCGACTACTACCTCTGCGTGGCGAAGGGCAGCACCGACCTGCTGGCCGAGCTCGATACCGCCCAGGCGCAGCTGGAAGCCGAGGAGCCTAACTACCTCTATTCCCTCAAGCTCAAGTACTATCCGGTGTCGCTTTCCAGCCGCGCGTTCTCGGAGGCGGAGCGCACCTGGATGGCCTCGCACGACACCCTGCACGTGGGGTACCTCAACCACTACCTGCCCTACAGCGACACCACGCCCACCGGCGAGCCCACCGGCATGGTGAGCCAGCTCATTCCCCAGATGCTCAAGGCACTCTCCGCGAATGAGATCGAGGTGAGCTACCACGCCTACGACAGCTACGACAAGATGGTGGCCGCCATGTCGGACGGTGACATCGACCTCGCGTTTCCTGTGGGCGGCGGGCTCTACTACTCGGAGGAGAACGGCATCTATCAGTCCACGCCGGTAAGCTCCACCTCAACCGAACTGGTCTTCTCGGGCGAGTTTGGCGAGCAGACCACCTCGTGCTTTGCCGTCAACGAGAACAACCGCATGCAGTACTACTTCGTGCTGGCCAACTATCCCGACGCGCAGGTGGTGTTCAAGCCCTCCATCGAGGACTGCCTCAAGGCGGTGCTCGACGGCGAGGCAACCTGCACCACGCTCAACGGCATGCGTGCCCACGACATCCTGCGCAACAGGGCCTACCGCGACCTCTCCACGATGCAGCTCGACAAGAGCGACGACCGCTGCTTTGGCGTGGAGATCGGCAACGAGGGCCTGCTCAAGCTCGTCAACCGCGGCATCAGCGTGGTGGGCGACGACGCCATACAAGACATGGCCGCCCGCTACTCGCACGAGCTCTACTCCTTCTCGTTCTGGGATGCCATCGCCGACCACATGGCCCTTTTCGGGTCGGTGATACTGGGCATTGCGGCGCTCATCATCTTCCTGCTGGTGCGCGACGTACAACGCACGCGCGCCCAGATGCGCGACAAGGAGAGCGCGCGCCAGGAGCTGGAGGCCAAGAACCACGAGCTTGAGGCAAGCCAGCGGGCCCTTGCCGAAACCGACGAGATCATCGCCGACGCGGGATATGGCATCTGGCGCATCATCCTTCAGGACGGGAAGGCCCCGCGCATGCAGGCTAACGCCAAGATGCAGGAGCTGCTGGGCGTGAGCGGCCAAGAGCTTTCCGAGGAGCAGACCTACGACGCCTGGCACAGCCGTGTGCTTGAGGAGGACTTGCCCTCGGTGGAGCGCAGCGTCTCCGAGATGCTGGAGGGGCGGCTTTCCGAGAACACCTACCGCTGGCGGCACCCCGAGCGCGGCATCATCTACGTGCGCTGCGGCGGCATGGCCAACATCCGCGAGGAGCACAGGCAGATGCTGCGCGGCTACCACGCCGACGTGACCGACATCGTGCGCGAGGACCGGGAGCAGAAGGAGGCGCTCGCCCAGGCGCTCAAGGCCGCCGAGCACGCCAACCATGCCAAGACCACGTTCCTCAACAACATGAGCCACGACATCCGCACGCCCATGAACGCCATCGTGGGCTTCACGTCGCTGGCGGCAAGCCATGCGGACAACCCCGAGCGGGTGCGCGACTACCTGGACAGGATTTCCGTCTCGAGCCAGCACCTGCTGTCGCTCATCAACGATGTGCTCGACATGAGCCGCATCGAAAGCGGCAAGATGACCATCGACGAGGCGGAGGTGCACCTGCCCGACCTCATCCACGAGCTGCGCACCATCATTCAGGCCAACGTGGCGGCCAAGCAGCTTGACCTGCTCATCGACACGCAGGACATCGTGAGCGAGGACATCATCACCGACCGCCTGCGCCTCAGCCAGGTGCTGCTCAACATCCTGACCAATGCCATCAAGTTCACGCCCAACGGCGGCACCATCGGCTTCCAGGTCATCGAGCATCCCACGCCCGCCACCGGAACCACGACCTTCGAGTTCCGCATCGAAGACACCGGCATCGGCATGAGCAAGGAGTTTCAGGACACCATCTTCGACGCCTTCACGCGCGAGCAGACGAGCACGGTAAGCGGCATCGAGGGGACGGGCCTGGGGATGGCCATCACCAAGAACATCGTCACCATGATGGGCGGCACCATCACCGTGCAGTCGGAGGAGGGCGCCGGCAGCGAGTTTGTGGTCACCCTGCCCTGCAAGGTGAGCGGCCGCCCCGTTGCGAGCGAGCCCATCCCCGAGCTGGAGGGCGTGCGTGCGCTGGTGGTGGACGACGACGTGGACTCGTGCCTGTCGGTCTGCTCCATGCTGCGCAAGCTGGGGCTGCGCTCCGACTGGACCAACTACGGCAAGGAGGCGGTCATCCGTGCCCGCGAGGCGCGCGACCAAGACGATGCGTTTGGCCTGTACGTCGTCGACTGGATGATGTCGGACCTCAACGGCATCGAGGTGGTGCGCCGCCTGCGCAAGCGGGTCGGCGGCGACGCGCAGATCATCATGCTCACGGCCTACGATTGGGCCGACATCGAAGACGAGGCGCGCGAGGCCGGCGTGAGCACCTTCTGCTCGAAGCCCCTGTTCATGTCGGAGCTGCGCAAGGTGCTGGTGCCGCCGCAGCCAGACGAGAAGCCCGCCGCGAAGGAGCCCGAGGCCGGTGTGAATCTGGCCGGCAAGCGCGTGCTTTTGGTTGAGGACATCGAGACCAACCAGATCATTGCCACCACCATCCTGGGCGAGCTGGGCCTGGTGGTGGATGTGGCCAACGACGGCGTCGAGGCGGTGGAGAAGGTGAGCGCCGCTGCAGAGCCCTACGACGTCGTGCTCATGGACATACAGATGCCGCGCATGAATGGCTACGAGGCGGCGCGGCACATCCGTGCGCTGGGCGACCCCACGAAGAGCGGCGTGCCCATTGTGGCGGTGACGGCCAACGCCTTCGAGGAAGACCGGCGCCTTGCGCTTGAGGCGGGGATGAACGGGCACTTGGCAAAGCCCTACGACATCGCGCAGATGGTGGCCACGCTGGGAGCGGTCATCGGCTAGGCGAAGCAGCCGCTACGGCATGGCAATTAAGGGACACGCCCTTTTTTGCCCCGCGGGGCAAAAAAGGGCGTGTCCCTTAATTGCCCCTCGTATACCAATGCACTTGACTCGTCTTTAGGAGCAGGGAAGGCTTCCCATTGGCGCGCATGCGGGTGCTTCCTCTGTTTCGTGAAAACAACCAAAACGAGTCACCGTTCGCGCGTGTGCCTTCATGCGCGAGAACGGTGCATGCCCCTCCTACCGTTCATAT
Source organism: uncultured Coriobacteriaceae bacterium (assembly GCA_902766835.1). GTDB lineage: Bacteria > Actinomycetota > Coriobacteriia > Coriobacteriales > Atopobiaceae > UBA1367. The sequence continues at coordinate 4,678 of CACXFC010000263.1, forward strand.
GCTTGAAACACTGAAATCTGCGCCGGGGGCGCAGCATTTGGAGAGGAGAAACACATGAAGGTTATGGCCATTTGCGCAGGCCGCAAGAACGGCAACGGCGAGATCCTTGCCAAGGAGGCCCTGAGCGCCGCCCAGGCCGCCGGCGCCGAGGTCGAGATGATCAACCTCTTTGACTACAACATCCTTCCCTGCACCGGCTGCGAGGGCTGCACCATGCAGATGGGTGAG
>CACXFC010000264.1 GCA_902766835.1 uncultured Coriobacteriaceae bacterium
AGAAGGCCGACGAGGAGCGCCACACCGAGGGCCAGCACCTCTGCCCCGACTGCGGCCGTCCGCTGGAGCGCGTGCAGGAGGAGAGCTGGTTCTTCAAGCTTTCTGCCTTCCAGGACAAGCTGCTGGCTCTCTACGAGGAGCACCCCGACTTCGTCATGCCCGACTTCCGCATGAACGAGGTGCGCACCTTCGTCGAGGGTGGCCTGCGCGACATCTCGGTGAGCCGCACCAGCTTCGACTGGGGCATCCCGGTGCCCTTCGACGAGAAGCACGTGACCTACGTGTGGTTTGACGCCCTGCTCAACTACGCCACCGCCGTCGGCTTTGGCAACCCCGACATGGCCGACGAGTACGCGCGCCGCTGGCCGGCGCAGTTCCACGTGGTGGGCAAGGACATCATCCGCTTCCACTGCGTCATCTGGCCCGCCATGCTCATGGCCATTGGCGAGGCGCTGCCCGAGCACGTCTTCGCGCACGGCTTCCTGATGGTCCGCGACGACGAGACGGGCCAAACCCGCAAGATGTCAAAGTCGCTGGGCAACGCCATTGCTCCGCAGGACGTTATCGACCTGCTGGGCGTGGAGGGCTACCGCTATTACTTCATGACCGACTGCGTGCCCGGCGAGGACGGCGGCATCTCGTTCGGCCGCATGGAGCAGGTCTACAACGCCGACCTTGCCAACAGCTGGGGCAACCTCGTGTCGCGCTCGCTCAACATGAGCGCCAAGTACTTCGACGGCAAGACGCCTGAGCTGCCCGAGGGCTGGGCCAGCCAGAGCAACCCGCTGCGCGACCTTGCCGACGGCATTGCCGAGCGCTACTGCGCGCACATGGACCTGCTGCAGTACGGCCTGGCGAAGGACGTGGTGATGGAGCTGGTGCACGCCGCCAACCACTACATCGAGGACTCCGCGCCGTGGGGCGTGGCCAAGGACCCGGCGCGCGCCGACGAGCTGGTGGCCATCATTGCCAACCTGCTTGAGTCGATCCGCATCTGCACCCACCTGCTGGCCCCGTTCATGCCCGAGACCTCGGCCGAGGTGCTGCGCCGCATGTCGCTTGAGGACGAGATTGGCACCACCGACCTGCGTGCGGCCTGCACGTGGGGTGGTCTTGTGGGTGGCGCGCCCGTGACCAAGGGCAGCGCTCTGTTCCCGCGCCTGCAGAGCAAGTAGGCACAAAGCGCAGGTAGCGTGCACTGGGGCATACCCCCTTTCGTGCGCTTGCGTGCGCCGGGGCTGGGGGCAATTAAGGGACACGCCCTTTTTTGCCCCGCGGGGCAAAAAAGGGCGTGTCCCTTAATTGCCCCACCGTATACCATCAAGTACTAACTGGCTGCCCCCTTATGGCAACGGTCGTAAGGGGGCAGCTCCCTACCCAAGAAGGAAACCACATGCCCTCTTACTCATGGTTGGCAAACCCGCGCGAGACCAAGCAGGTGCTGGAGCGTTTCGGGCTCTACACCAAGCACCACCTGGGCCAAAACTTCCTGATAAATGATGCCATCATCGGCAAGATCCTAAATCTGGCCGAGCTTGAGGGCACCGACGTGGTCTACGAGGTGGGCCCGGGCATTGGCACGCTGACGGTGGCGATGCTGCCCCACGCCGGCGCCGTGGTGTCGGTTGAGGCGGACCGCGGGCTTGAGGCCGTGCTGGCCGAGACCTGCGCGCGCGACTCCGACCGCTTTGCCCTGGTGATGGGCGATGCGCTGCGCGTGACGTCGGCGCAGTTGAGCGAGGCGGTGGAGCACCTGGGCATCGAGGGGCTTGAGCCTGCACCTACCAAGCTGGTCTCGAACCTGCCCTATCAGGTGGCAGCGACCGTGGTGCTGAAGACCTTCGAGGAGATGGCTTCGGTGAGCCGCGCCACCGTGATGGTGCAGGCCGAAGTTGCCGACCGCATGGCGGCGGTCCCGGGCAACAAGGACTACGGCGCCTACACGGCCAAGCTGGCGCTCTACGCCCGGCCAACAGGGCGCTTTGAGGTGGGGCCGGGCAACTTCATGCCGCCGCCGCACGTCGACTCGGCGGTCATTCGGCTTGACCGCGCGCCCATGGCAGACCCGGTGAGCGGAGAGGCGCTTACGGCGGAGCAGATTGCGTGGTGCTGCCAGGTGATCGACGCGGCCTTCGCGCAGCGTCGTAAGACCATCCGCAACTCCATGTCTGCGAAGGGCTTCGACAAGGCCCTGCTCGACCAGGCCTTTTCCGCAACTGACATTGACCCGCGCACGCGCGCCGAGACGCTGTCCCCGCAGGACTTCGTCCGCCTGGCTGCCGCGCTGCCCCAGGAGTGAGGCGCATGTCCAAGAAGCATCGGTTGTCGGGCGAAGAGTTACTTGCACTTACGCGCGAGGATGGGTTCCTGTTTCACGATGGCAAGGGTCAGCCGGTGGAGCTGCCCCGTGCGGCGGCGCCGCTTGCCGACACGCATGGCCATCTGACGCACTTCCACAAGTACAACGCGCCGATGGCGCTGGCGCGGGCGGCGCTGGCGGGGGTCGGGCTGCTGGGGGTTCCGGTGGACCCCACCGACGACGGGGCAGATCCGACTGGGCTGCTGGCTCGTCTGGACGCGTGGTGCGACGAGGCGCATGGGCTGATAGACACGCTGGTCAGCTGGGGTGTGAAGCCTGCGGGAAGCCATCCGCACGAGCTGCTGGAGCACGTCTACCTTTGGGCGGGCACGCATCCGTATGGGGCGCAGGAGTACAACGAGAGCGAGCAGTTCCAGCAGACGCTGACGGAGCTGCTTGCGAGCCCGCGCACCGTGGGTGTGGGCGAGATTGGCCTCGACTACGGCCCCTACAACAAGACCGATCCTGAGGAGCAGAAGCGGGCCTTTGCCACGCACCTGCGCCTAGCTCATGAGCTGCATTTGCCGGTTGAGCTGCACATTCGCGATGCGGATGGCGACGAGGCGGCGGCTGCGCACGTGGATGCGGCGCAGATCCTTGAGCGGGAGGGGGTGCCTGCCGCAGGGTGCGACCTGCACTGCTACACCTCAAACCCGCAGGTGATGCGTCCCTTCGTCGAGCTTGGCTGCTATGTTGCCTTTGGTGGAGCGGCCACGTTCAGCCGCTCCGAGGACATCCGCCAGGCTGCGGCCGAGTGCCCGGCCTCGCTGATTCTCTCCGAGACCGACAGCCCCTACATGGCTCCCGTGCCTCTGCGCGGCATGGAGTGCGAGCCGGCGATGGTGGCCTTCAACGCCAGCCTCATAGCCGACACACGCGAACAAGCCGCCGGCATCCCTCGCGAGCAAACCTACCAAGCCCTCTGGCAAAACGCACACCACCTCTTCCACGTGTAGCACGTGTGAATCGGGGACGGTCCTAGTTTCTCATCCGTGTGAATCGGGGACGGTCCTAGTTTCTCATCCGTGTGAAACGAGGACCGTCCCCGATTCACACGGATGAGAAACTAGGACCGTCCCCGATTCACACGGCTGCGTCTGCTGCGGTGCGGATGACACCGTAGGCTTCCACCAGCCGTTCTTTTGTCCACGAGGCGTTCGCGGGGCTTGTTGAGGGCAGTCCGGTGCAGGGGACTCCACATTCCGGCTCGCACAGCTTGCGGTACAGGCGCGTTGCCGTAGCGCCGGTGGTAAACACCGCCTGGATGGGCGCAAGCTCAAGCGCACGCGAGATATCGTTGGGCACGGGGTCGGCGATGGACGCATCGCTCGCCCCCTTGATCTGGCAGCTCTCCAACACATCCCACAGAGCAACATGGTGCCGGCGGAGCAGGTCAAATCGTCCCTCGTTGGTCTTTGGGTCCTCCTCGCCCCACAGCGCCGCAAGCACGGGCCAAAACCTGTTGCGAGGGTTGCCGTAATTGATCTGGTTCTCGCGCGACTTGGGGCTGGGAACCGTGCCAAGCACTAGCACCCGGCTGTCCGGCCAGATAACAGGCGCAAACGACCTCACGCGCTCAACTGCCATGGCACTCCTTGTCTGTGGATTTGCTGGACGCCGCCGCGCCCGTGCGAAGGCGCGTTGTGACGTGCGACCTCACGGCGCACCGCCGTCACTCATTCTAGCTGCACGAACGGGCTTTCGGGTTCCAAATGGCACACCTCGTGCGACCAAGCTGCGACCAGAACCGTAGTTTCGTGCAACACCGCCTTGCCATGATGGAGCGGGGCAGCAACGTGCGCCGAGGGCACGTCCCCAGCGCACGCCGAACCGTTTCATCTTGTGGACGAAGGGAACCTGTCATGGATGAGCCGGTATATATCTTTGGACCTGTAACGTCGTTTCTGGTGTGGCGCGCAGCCATGCAGGGCTTGGTGGATGAACCCTACGACCCAACATGCCAACCCAACCTTGCGCACTCCCACGCAACGCTACGCATGATCCGCGAGCTTCCGATGCTTCGTTCCCTGGGCGACGTCCCCATCGACGCAATCGTTGGCCAGCCGAGCCGCACCCATGAATGCAAGTCTATCGACACAATCGTCTTGAAGGGACAACTGCCATCGGGATCGTTCAAGCAGGTGGGGAGGCATGCCTACGTCTGCTCTCCCGAGTTGTGCTTTGCCTTGCTTGCACGCGGTGGCTTCGACCGACACCTGCTGGAAGTGGGCTGCGAACTGTGCGGCACATACTGCCTGGCCCCTAACCAGTCGGGAGAGTTCTTCGAGGTTTCGCAGCTGCTGACACTGGACAAGCTGCAAAGTTTTCTCGAGCAACTCGGGCGCAGGCATGGGATTCGGGTGGCACGACAAGCGGCGTCACTCCTGCAGGAAGGTTCCGCGTCACCGCGCGAGACCTCGCTGTATATTGTGCTCACAATCTACCCAAGATACGGTGGCTATGGGCTTCCAAAACCAAAGCTAAACGGAAGGTTGGATGTATCGCCCCACTCGCAATTGGCCCTACGCAAGGGGTATTTGAAAGTTGATCTGCTTTATACCGATAGCCAAGGCAATGCTATTGCAGTGGGTGAGTATGACAGTGCGTCGTATCACTTCTACACCAAGCAGGCGCAGGCCTCGGGGGTATTTATAGACGTATGCAAGGTGATCGCCGACGATCTTCGACGCGAGATTATCCGTGACGAGGATGTTGATATCGTCACGTTCCGCAAGGAAGACACAGAGCACTTTGATGATTTCGATATGAAGGCAATGCGTTTGGCAAGACTGGTGGGGGCAAAGCCGCTGGCTTCTGAGGGGTCTGTGCGCAACGAGCGCATCGATTTGTTTACTAACATCTTTGATACTAAACGATGGGCAGATGAGCATCAGCTGCTGCGCAAAATGGCTGGTTATGAACGTGTTATCGAGCATCCGTCCGCGCGCAAACGTCCTAGTGCGGTGGGTGGATGCGGTGCTTAATTGTTTGGGGTTGGTGGCCATCGAGTCTCTTGATGGGTGGTTTACTGCTGCGTTCAAAAGCGGCTTGGTAGGTTGTTTGCGGTTTCCATTTTTGGCAGGTGGAAAACGCCGCAGACAAGAGGCGTTGTCTGCGGATTGAGCCGTGCTGAGCGCAAACGGGCATGTTTGGATACCCCCGAAACGCAGACAACGTGCATTATGGCCTCCGCGGGCTCGGGAAAACCGCAGACAACCTTCTCGGGCACTACTGGCCGACCCTGCGATGCGCATGGGGATTCTGCGCTAGCAAGTTGTCTGCGGTTTTCAGGCGCGGAGGGGAGCCGATTTGAACGTTGTCTGCGTTTTGGGTGCCTTTAAAAGTACGCGTTTCGGGTGGCGACCCGTAAAACCGCAGACAACGACTCTTGTCTGCGGGGTTTGGAGGCGCGCAAAAAACCGAACCGCAAACAACCTGCGAGTGTGCACATATCAAAGGGGCGACACCCTTTTGAAAAGGGATTATGTATCAGCCTTGTAGCTATTTGCGATTTCAAAAGGGTATCGCCCCTTTGAAATGGACCGTCCCTGGTGCGCAGGGGAGGGGGTTGGGGTGGGAGAGTTTGTGCGGGGGATGCAGGAGCTGCTGTGGCCTACCCGCTGCGTGTGCTGCGAGCAGCCGGGCGAGCTGCTGTGCGAGAGATGCCGCAGGCAGCTGCCCTGGATAGACCAGCAGTGGGCGTGCCCCTGCTGCGGCGCCCCGCTGGGCCGGCTGACCTGCACGGAATGCAAGAAGGACTGGCCGCTGCGCTCGTGCGTGTGTGCGCTGCCGTTCAGGGGCCCCGGCGCGCGCCTGGTGACCTGCTTCAAGGACGGCCACGAGCTGCGCCTCGCACCGGTGCTGGCCGCAGCCATCGCCACGGCGCTCGACGAGGCCTCCGCCTGGCCAGCCCCAGACCAGCACCCCCGCTTCGACCCGCTCGCCGTCGACGCGCTCTGCTTCGTGCCCGCCACGCGCGAGGCCTACCTGCGCCGGGGCTTCGACCACATGGAGCTGGTGGCGCGCGAGCTGTCGTGGCTGCTGGAGCTGCCCCTGGCCGACGTGCTCGTCCGCGCGGAAGGCAGCGACCAGCGCAAGCTGGGCCGCGAGGACCGCGCGCGCAACCTGGCCGACAGCGTCGAGGTCCTGGGCGACGTCGCGGACATGCACCTGCTCCTCGTGGACGACGTCATCACCACGGGAGCCTCGGTTGCCGCATGCGCCGCCGCACTTGACAAGAAGGGAGCCAAAAGCGTCACTGCCTGTGCGCTTGCTCGCGTTTGGTGAGCTGCGGGCATTTCACGTGCTCATAGCTGCTATACTTCGTTCTGTCTCATTCCAGGTCTGTGGTTGCGGGGGCCAAAGCGGGCTTCCTAGTCCATGGCAGACGAGGCCAAAGGGATCCACGTAAGTCGATGCGTGCGCGCAAAGGCGATCATGGCTCGTCCTAGAGGTAAGTCGCACCGTCCGTTATACCTAAGAGGCATCCGGCCTCGCGGGCGAGAGGGTTAGTAGTGCAGGGCGTCGCGGCGCCTCAAGCAAACGCCCCAGTGTGCGAGTGTGGGGGCAAAGACCAGGTCAGCTGGGTGAGACGCTATTTGATAATACGAGGCCGTTCGTGATGGGCAGCACGTAGCAAGGAGGTCGTTGGAGATGGTTCGCGGGAGCTTGGTAAAGATGAAGGCCGCGGTGGGCGCGCTAGCGCTTTCGCTTGCGCTCAGCGGTTGCACGATTCCCTTCATCAACGTCGAGGTCCCCTTCGACGTGCCCCAGATTCCTTCTCCCTCCGAAATCGACCCCTCCAAGGTCAACCTCAAGCCCATCAAGCTGCCCATTGGCGTGACCACGTCGGTTGAGGAGGCGCGCCAGAGCGTGCTGAGCGGCAAGGCGGCCACGCTGAGCGAGACCGCGCTGGTGATGCCGGGATATCTCACCGTGGGCGTGAAGACCACCATGTCGTCCGCGCCCATGTGCGTGATGGGCGAGAGCGGCACGCTCTATGGCCTGGACGTCGACTTGGGCGCGGCCCTGGCGAGCGAGATGGGCCTCAAGGTGCGCTACGTTTCCGTGACCGACGGCTCCGCCCTGGGCCAGACCTGCGACGTCATCATGAACGGCCGCTCGAACAACCCCGACACCATCACCATCGCCGGCACCTACATCGAGTCGGCCACGGCCTTCTTCCATCGCGGCGACCCCACCGTGGTGCTCGCCACCGACCTGGGCGGCAAGAGCGTGGGCCTGCAGGCGGGCTCCATCTCCGAGAACGTGCTCAACAACACCGGCCTCAAGATGAGCCAGAAGCCCTACGCCAACCTCAACGACGCCTTCAACGGGCTGCAGATGGGCGAGGTGGACTACGTGCTGTGCGAGGCGTACCCGGGCGCTTACCTCGCCTCGCTGCATGATGGCGTGGCCTTCGCCGGCGCGCTGGAGACCCCCGAGACGGCGGGCGTGGCCGTGCTCACCTCCAACGTGGAGCTTGCGACGCAGGTCAAGGCCGCATTCGACGCTGTGTCTGCCAATGGCATCTTTGCGGGCGTGCGCTCCCGCTGGGTGGGGAACATGCCCACGCTGACCGTCGACACGGTCATCCAGAACATCCCCGAGGGCAACGGCCAGTCTTCGTCCACCTCTCCCAACCAGGACGCAACTGAGGCAGCCAACGGCTCTGGTGCCGGCTCGAACGCCATCACGGCGATCTAGGAACAACAGGGAAAACAAGGGACACGCCGTTTTTTGCCCCGCGGGGCAAAAAAGGGCGTGTCCCTTGTTTTCCGCACATGTGTAGCCTGCGGCCGGTTTCCGCACATGCTGCACATCTGGCCGGTTTGCGCACGTGCGTGGGCTGGGGTCCGGTTTCCGCACATGGGTGTGCCTCGGGGCCGGTTTGCGCACATGGGTGTGCCTTGGGGTCGGTTCTTGCGGCACATCCGTGTGCG
>CACXFC010000265.1 GCA_902766835.1 uncultured Coriobacteriaceae bacterium
CGTGGGCACCGACGCCTGCACCATCTACGGTGACTCCTACAACTTCTGCATCCCGGGCAACACCATGGGCTTCTGCCTCAACTCCGGTCGTATCGCCGGCGAGAACGCAGCCGCCCTGGCCTTCGATGGCGGAGACGCCGAGGACTGGGATGACGACGGTGACTGGGACTAGTCCTGTTGACTGACTAGACGTGCCTTGCGGGGCCCCTGTAGCAGGGGGTCCCGCTTTCCGCGTCAATGTTGGGACGTCAAGACTTCTGTTAGGACAGGGCTGACATGGCGCCCACGATGCGGCGGCAACTAAGGGACACGCCCTTTTTTGCCCCGCGGGGCAAAAAAGGGCGTGTCCCTTAGTTGCCGCTTCCCGCCAGATGACAACTCTGGCCCAACAGGGGAATACGAGAAAGGAGAGGAGCACATGAAGCTGACGATCGATGGCCAGCTCGTCGAGGCGCAAGAGGGTCAGTCCATCCTCAATGCCGCTCTTGAGGCTGGCATCTTCGTACCGCATCTGTGCGGCCATCCCGACCTAGAGCCCATCGGGGGATGTGGCCTGTGCATGGTCGAGGTGGAGGGCGCCGACGAGCCTGTCCGCGCCTGCATGACCAAGGCCGCCGAGGGCATGGTGGTTAACACCAAGGCCGACGCTGCCGACAAGCTGCGCCGTCTGGCCATGGAGCTGATCTTGGCAACGCATCCGGCAGACTGCACCGGCTGCCCCAAGTACGGCGTGTGCGAGCTGCAGTCGATGTACCAGTACATGGGCGTCTCGCCGCAGCGTTGGCGCTGCAAGGGCCGCACCGTGCCCACGGACGACTCCAACCCGCTTATCACCCACGGATTCACCCGCTGCATCCGCTGCAGCCGCTGCGTGCGCGCCTGCGAGGAGCTTCGTGGCGTGGGTGCCATCGGCTTCCATCGTGCCGAGGATGGCTCCATGCGCGTGGCCATCAACGGCGCCTCGCTGGAAGAGGCGGGATGCCGCTTCTGCGGTGCCTGCATCGAGGTGTGCCCCACCGGATCGATCGTGGACATGGTGGGCCTGGTCAAGGAGGGCCGCAGCCGCGAGGACAACATCGTCCCGTGCCGCTCTGGCTGCCCCGCTCACATCGACATCCCGCGCTACCTGCGCTATGTCAAGGCAGGGGAGTGGGAGAAGGCCACGGCGGTCGTACGCGAGAAGGTTCCCTTCCCCGAGAGCCTGGGCAACATCTGCACCCATAACTGCCAGGGCGAATGCAAGCGCAACTACCTGCAGGAGCCGCTTTCCATCTGCCGCCTGAAGCGTGCCGCCGCGGTGCGCGACGATGGCGCGTGGAAGAGCCGCGTGCGCCACGAGCCGCTCACCGGCAAGAGGGTTGCCGTCGTGGGCGCGGGCCCCGGTGGCCTCACCGCCGCGCTCTTCCTGGCCGAGAAGGGCCACAAGGTCGACGTCTTCGAGGCAAATGCCAAGGTCGGCGGCCAGATGCGCTACGGCATCCCGGCCTACCGCCTGCCCGATGAGATCGTGGACCGCGAGGTTGCAACCATCCTCGAGATCAGCCAGGGCACCGACGCCGAGCCGCGCATCGAGCTCAAGTGCAACGAGCGCGTGAAGGACGTCAAGGCGCTCCTCACGCAGGGCTATGACGCCGTGCTGGTTACCGTGGGCACCTTCCAGGGCAACGTCCTGCCCATGAAGGGCCACGACCTCAAGAACGTCTACGTGAACACCGAGTTCCTCAAGGCCGCACGCGAGGGCAACCCGCAGCCGGTCGAGGGTGGCCGCGTGGTCGTGCTCGGTGGCGGCAACGTCGCCTACGACTGCGCGCGTACCGCCGTGCGCCTGGGCGCCGCGTCCGTCGACGTGGCCTGCCTGGAGGCCGAGGCCGTGATGACCTCCACGCCCGAGGAGCGCGAGGAGGCCGCGGAGGAGGGCGTCGTCCTGCATGACGCCTACGCCTTCACCTCCATCAACGACGACGGTACCGGCAAGGTCGGCTCGATGACCATCCACAAGATCGCCAAGTTCTACTTCGACGAGAACCACCGCGCGGTGACCGAGCTGGTCGAGGGCGGCGAGCTGACGCTGCCGGCCGACTACGTCATCTTCGGCGTGGGCCAGAAGCCCGAGGACACCATGGGCTTCGACCTCGAGCTCACCCATGGCCCCTACGTGGTGGCCGACGCCAACCACGCCACCAGCGCCGAGGGCATCTTTGCCGCGGGCGACGTGGTCACGGGCACCAAGAGCGTGATTGGCGCCATCGAGGAGGGCCGCGAGGCCGCGAGCGCCATCGACATCTACCTGGGTGGCGACGGCGACATCTCCGCCGAGCTGCTCGATGCGGAGGAGCCCGCCAAGGAGCTGGGCAAGGCGCCGGCGGAGTTCTACACCCCCGCCGTGCAGCCCCAGATGGCTCCCGCCGAGGAGCGCAAGGCCAACTTCGCCCAGTACGAGTGCCCGTTCACCGAGGACGAGGCAAAGTGCGAGGCGAGCCGCTGCCTGCAGTGCGACCTGCGCCTGACCATCACCAAGCCGCGCCTGTGGAACGAATACTAAGGGAGGGGGAACCATGGACTA
>CACXFC010000266.1 GCA_902766835.1 uncultured Coriobacteriaceae bacterium
CGCAACCAGCTCAAGCAGCTCGAGGAGCTGGGCTTTGGCAACCTGCCCATCTGCATGGCCAAGACCCAGTACTCCTTCACCGACGACCAGAACAAGCTCGGCGCGCCGCGTGGCTGGCGCCTTACCGTGCGCAACCTCAAGATCTCTGCCGGTGCTGGCTTCATCGTTGCCCTCACGGGTGACATCATGACCATGCCAGGACTGCCGCGCGTCCCGGCTGCAGAGAAGATTGACGTTTCGGCTGATGGCCGCATTGTTGGCCTGTTCTAGGCTTGACTAGGGAGGGGCTCCGACCTTGCTACGAAAACGTTCTCGCCGCGCAAAGCGCGGCTGCGAAATGTTTTCTTCGCAAGGTCGGAACCCCTACAATGCGTGTCTTACATAGGCCAACAATGCGGCGTACCGTTCGATCGTCCCATCGTTTGCCGGAACGGGGATAACAGCTAATCTTCTGATGGGGGTGCTTTATGGCTGAGAGGCTTACGGACAGGTCTTGTGCTGAGTTTGCTGAGGTTTTGGCGGCTAAGGAGTCGGTGCCGGGTGGCGGTGGCGCGGCGGCGCTGGTGGGTGCGCTTGGCGTGGCGCTCTGCTCCATGGTGGGCAACTTCACCACGGGGAAGAAGACCTACGCGGCCGTGGAGGAAGACGTACAGCGCATGCTGCGCGAGGCCGAGGAGGTGCGCGGCGAGCTCATCAACCTTGTGCAGGCCGACGCCGAGGCGTTCTTCCCGCTGTCCCAGGCCTATGCCATCCCGCGCGACGACCCCAGGCGCGCCGACGTGCTCGAGCAGGCAACCATGAACGCCTGTGTGGCGCCGCTCGAGATGATGCACCAGATCTGTCGCGCTATCGAGCTGCTTGAGGAGATGGGGCAGAAGGGCTCGCGGATGCTCGTCTCCGACGTGGGCTGCGGTGCGCTGCTGTGCCGCGCGGCGCTCGAGGCGGCCAGCATGAACGTCTTCGTCAACACCAAGACGCTCAAGGATCGCGAGTACGCCGAGCAGACCGAAAGCGAATGCGACGAAATGCTGTCGGAGTACATCCCGCGCGCGGAGCTCTGCGCACAGACGGTGATGGCGCAGATTAGGGCCTAGTGCCTGCGGCTCTGCTGGTTGACACAAGGGTTGGAAAGGAGCGCATGATGGCGGAGTTGCTCAAGGGGCTTCCCGTTGCCAAGGCACTGACGGAAGAGCTGATCGAACAGGTCGAGGCGCTCAAGAAGGCGGGCGTGACGCCCACGCTTGCCATCGTGCGTGTGGGCGAGCGCGCCGACGACCTTTCCTACGAGCGCGGAGCCACCAAGCGCTGCGAGACGATCGGCATCGCCATACGGAAGTACGTGCTGAGCGCCGACTGCTCGCAAGAGGAGCTCATGGCGGTCATCGACGAGGTCAACCGCGATGATGCCATCCATGGCTGCCTCATGTTCCGCCCGCTGCCCAAGACTCTGGACGAGGCTGCCGCCTGCGCCGCGCTCGACCCGGCAAAGGACGTCGACTGCATAACCGAGGGTTCGCTCTTTGGCGTGTTTGCCAACCGCAAGGTGGGCTTCCCGCCCTGTACGGCCGAGGCCTGCATCCAGCTGCTCGACTATTATGGCTACGAGCTGAGTGGGGCCCGCGTGACGGTTGTTGGCCGCTCGCTGGTCATTGGGAAGCCGGTGTCGATGATGCTGCAGGCGCGCAACGCCACCGTCACCATGTGCCACACGCGTACGCGCGACCTTGCCGCGGAGTGCCGCAAGGCCGAGGTGCTGGTGGTTGCCGCCGGACACATCGGCACGGTTCGCGCCGATGCTGTAAGCGAGGGGCAGACGGTCATCGACGTGGGCATCAATTGGGACGAGCAAGCTGGCAAGCTCTGCGGAGATGTGGCCTTCGACGAGGCCGAGCCCATCGTTGGCGCCATAACCCCGGTGCCCGGAGGCGTGGGCTCGGTTACGACGGCTGTGCTTGCCAAGCATGTTGTCGAGGCGGCGGAGCGTTCGCTAGGATAGGCACAGGCGAGTAATTGCACGGAGGCGCCCAAGAAGCGCATCCTGGGGGAGATGCCATGACAGAGGAACGTATCGTAAACGACCAAGGCTATGCGTCCATCGACCAGCCGCGCATCCGTGCGGCTGTGCGCGAGCTTCTTGCGGCCATAGGGGAGGACCCCGACCGCGAAGGCCTGCTCGACACGCCCGACCGCGTTGCCCGCGCCTGCGAGGAGATCTTTGGCGGGACGCAGGAAGACCCGAGCGCCCACCTGCTGCGGCAGTTCAACGAGCCGGGCAACGAGAACATGGTCATCGTCAAGGACATTCCGTTCTCGTCCATGTGCGAACATCACCTGCTGCCCTTTACGGGTCGGGCGCACATCTGTTACCTCCCGAGGGACGGAAAGATCACCGGGCTCTCGAAGCTCGCGCGCTGCGTGGAGGGCTACGCGCGCCGTCCGCAGGTGCAGGAGCGTCTGACCCAACAGATAGCCGATGCGCTTGTGCGCCGGCTCGACCCGCTGGGCGTGCTCGTGGTGCTTGAGGCGACGCACACGTGCATGACCATGCGCGGCATCAAGAGCGCGGGGTCCAGCACGGTGACCAGCGCGGTGCGCGGTTGGTTCAAGACCGACCTCAAGGCGCGCGAGGAGGCGCTCGACCTTATTGGATTGTGAGGTTAGGTAATGACCAACAACGAAGTGGCCGCTATCAGGCCCGATGCGCTGGCAGGCGCACAGATTGAGGCGAAGGCCGAGGCGGTGGGCGAGGGCAAGGCGAAGATGGGCGTGCTACGCACCTTCGTTCTTGCGGTGCTCGCCGGCCTGTTCATTGGCATGGGTGGCATGTTCATGCTGCTGGTAAAAAGCGATGCCACGCTGGGCTTTGCGGCATCCTCGCTTCTGGGAGGTGCGGCCTTCAGCCTGGGGCTCTTTGCGGTGCTGGTGGCAGGTGCCGAGCTCTTTACCGGCAACAACCTCATGGTGCAGGGCTGGCTTTCGAAGAGGTACTCGACCGGAGCGCTCCTGCGCAGCTGGCTTGTGGTGTACGCCGGCAACTTCGTGGGGTCGCTCCTTCTGGTGTGCCTGCTGCGCCTTGCGGACTTCGGTGGTATGGGCGCCGGGGCCGTGGGTACGACGATGGTAAACGTTGCGGCAGGCAAGTGCGCCCTGCCGTGGGGCGTGGCCTTCGGGCGCGCCATCATGTGCAACATCCTGGTGTGCCTGGCCGTGTGGATGGGCTTTGCGGCGCGTACCGTGGTGGACAAGTTCCTCTGCGCAGCGCTTCCCGTGACGGCGTTTGTGGCCTGCGGGTTTGAGCATTGCGTGGCCAACATGTTCTTCATTCCCATGGGCATGGTCGCCCAGTCTGCCGGTGCGGCGTACGAAGGCGCGAACGCGGCGGCCCTGAGTGTGGGCGGGATGCTCTCCAACCTGAGCGCGGCGACGCTGGGCAACATCGTGGGTGGTGCCGTGCTGTTTGCCGGCCTGTACTGGCTGGCCTATAAGAAGGGCGAATAGCGTGTACGGACTCAAGACCGAGGCGTGCTTCGACAGCGCGCACTTCCTCACCGATTACTACGGCAAGTGCGAGAACCTCCATGGCCACCGCTGGCGTGTGGTGGCCTATCTGGAGCAAGAGAGCCTGCAGACCGATGGCACCATGAAGGACATGGTGCTCGACTTTGGCGTGTTCAAGCGGGCCGTGCGTGAGGTGGCCGACTCCATAGACCACACCTTCCTCGTGGAGGAGGGGTCGCTGGCGCCCGCCACCATTGCGGCGCTTGAGGCGGAGGGCTTCTCCCTCACCGTAATGCCCTTCCGTACGACGGCAGAAAACCTTGCACGCTGGTTCTTCGAGCAGATGGAGGCGCGCGATCTGCCCGTATCGCAAGTGGACTGCTACGAGACGCCCAACAACTGCGCCATCTATCGTCCCTAACCCGCCGTGCAGTCGGCGCCGTCGCTTGCGAGGGCGCGCGATTGCCGCCGCACGGGCGCATCAACCAGAGAGAGGCTTGCCATGTCGTACACCCTTCCCTTCGAGGTTCCCGAGCTTTCCTTCGAGGAGTCACTGCGCCAGCTGCACGCAACGCTCAAGTTTGGAATCGTCCCCTTGCTCGAGACGGTGGAAGACATGCTCGAGGAGTGCGGTAACCCCGACCTTTGCTATGACTGCCTGCAGATTGCGGGTACCAACGGCAAGACCTCCACGTCGCGCTACACGGCTGCCATTTTGGCAGGCGAGGGGCTGCGTTCGGCGCTCTATACCAGCCCCGAACTGGTGAGTTACACCGAGCGCATGGAGGTCGATGGCAAGCCCGTGAGCGAGGAGGCCTTCGCGCACGGCCTCTCTGCGGCCTTCGAGGCGGGTCGTCGCGTCAACGCGCGCCGCCGCGCCGCCGGTGAGCGCCCCTACGACATCACCGAGTTCGACCTGCTCACTGTGGCAGCCCTGGTGGTCTATGCCGAGGCGGGGGTCGACGTGGCCGTGCTCGAGGTGGGCATGGGCGGGCGCTGGGATGCCACCTCTGCTGCTAAGAGCATCAAGTCGGTGGCGGTCACGGGCGTGGGTCTGGACCACACCCACATCCTGGGCGACACGCTCGAGGCCATCGCAGGCGAGAAGGCCGCGGTCATCCAGCGCGGGCGTACCTGCGTCTTGGGCGTGGGGACGGCCACCCCTGAAAGTGTCGAGGATATCTTCCTTCAGCAATGCGAGCAGGAGGATGTTCGCCCCGTGCTGCTACGTCCCCAGGTTCTGTCGGATGCGGCGGGCGAGATGGCCGAAGGCCAGCCGCGCACGCATGAGGAGCTGCCCTCGTCCACGTTTGTGGTAACCAAGCGTCCTTCGCGGATCGGCTTCCCCTTGGAGCTTACCGTCACTACCCCGCGCGGCTGCTACGAGAAGCTCGCCGCCCTGAAGCCCGCCTACCAGGCGGCCAATATCTCTTGCGCCGTGGTGCTGTGCGAGAACTATCTGGGCCGCGCGCTCGATGCGGACGCACTCTACGAGTCCATCGTCACCTGCCCGACGCCCGGCCGTTTCGACGTGGTGCGTCCTGATCCCGTTGGCCTCATCGATGCCTGCCACAATCCCCAGTCGGTGGAGACCTTCCTTACCGCAGTACGCGCCATTGCCCCCAACGTGGCGGACCGTCCGGCCCTGCTGGCGGCCGTGCTCAAGGACAAGGACGTCGCTGGCATCGTGGACCTCCTGGCGCCGGAGTTCCCTTGCGTCTATGTGACGCAGACCTCCTCGCATCGCGCCCTTTCGGCCGCAGAGCTTGCAGAACAGTTCCGCGCGGCAGGCGCAGAGGTGGCAGGCGTGTTCCCCATGGTGGCGGATGCCATGGAGGCTTTGGCAGACACTGCCTTTGTCGCCTGCGGCTCGATCACCCTTGCCGGTGAGGTGGCGGGGCTCCTGCGCCGATGATATAGCCACATTTGACGGTTTGGCACAGACTGTTTAGACACTCGTGCCAACGCCCCAATGATTCATGTGATTATGAGGCCATGTAGCGATGTCCATGGTCTCTGTTGCTCACATCTATTGAGGAGGGGCGTATGTCGAACCGACGTGGCTGGCGGTCTGGGTCAAAACCTCTAGGCAGGCTCATACTGATACTCCTTCTAGCATGGGTAATACCCGCATTTGGAATAGTCTTTGCCATCCCTTCTCCAGCCATTGCGGCTGGCGATGAGTGGAATCAGCCCATCGATCGTGAGTGGGATCAGGCTATCATGCCCGGCTGGGGCCGTGAGGTGCAGCGTTGGTACATCACGTACGGGTGGGATGACAGCTGGCCAGCGGACTTTGAGGGACGCGTCGAGGTGACCGACGTTGCCATAGAGAGCCAACGTCCTGCTGATGGTGTTACGGGTGACGTGATCTTCCTCGAGAAGGAGTACGCGAACGATGATGAGACCAGCGATGACTTCTGGTGGTACTACGAGGGCCTCAACTATGGTGGCGCTACGCTGCGCGTCACCTACACGGACCCCTTCGGCGTGGCGCAATCCTACACATTTGACGTGATCGTTGACTCGGACGTCTATGAGCTTGACGCCTGGGTTGAGGACGGATCCTTCAATGCCTTGCCTGGCGCGACGAAACAGTTGGGCGCGTGGGGCATTCACAAGAGGCAAGACCAGCCCGACACCCAAGAGGGCCTGACCTATCAATGGTCAATCGTTGATGGCCAAGAGTTCGCAACGATCGAGGGCCAGGGCGAGGACGCAACGCTTTCGCTCAAACCCTACGAGGGTGACGATCCCTTCTGGCAGGAGCATGTGCAGGTTCAGGTGACGTTGTTCGACGGTGGCACCGAGGTCGCCCGCTACGATGATCTGCACGTTACGGTTGCTGCGCTCTACGGCGAGATCTGGCCTCGTGTACTCGACCGCCTCAACGTGGGGGAGAGCGTGACCATCACGCCTGAGCTGCGCAGCTATGCCATCGAGCACTTGGATACCGGTGGCTACATTACCTTGCCGACCAAAGACGGATTCAGGTGCGACGGCTATGACAACGAGGCCCTCTCCGTTACTGACAATGGTGATGGATCGCTGACTATCAAGCGCCTGGCACCTTGGGGTACCTACCTGCCGTTGGAGTGCACGTGGGTTAACCCGGAAGGCGAGGACGTGGGCTTTTCCGACGGCATCTTCCTTTTCGACCTGAATTTCGACATGTGGTTGGACTACGAGCACGATGATGTTTACAGCGATGGTTCGCTCGACCTGACCATCGGCAGCAACGGCCTTGAGGGAGCCGACTACACCCTTGAGGTGACGGTAGGCGATTGGGAGGGCGACGGCTGGGCGTGCACATATGCTGAGGGCAGCGATTTTACCGTCCAAGACAACACCATCACCTTGGATGGCAAGAAACTCCGCGACGCGGGTGCCGAGAACATACGCGTGCTCGTGCGGGCAATGGCGGGCGACATCGAGCTGTGCCAGACTGATGCGTGGGTCACCGTGCAGGATGCCTATGAGGATTACGATCGGCCATGGAACGAGGGCGTGCTGCCGGGCTGGGTGGGCACCATCGACCAGGAGTACAACGTCGATGTTCGCTCATCTGAGTTCCCCGATGGATATCCTGGTGGCGCCTACCAGGTTCAGGATGTGGTAATCAGCGCACAGAGGCCGTGGCAGGAAAACGAGGGCGGCGAAGTCCTTACCCTTGAGCGTGTGGGGAACGAGAGCAGCTATCACTGGGATTGGGAGGCTGTGGGCTACGGCGAGGCCGACCTCACCGCGTCCTACACCGACATCCATGGCAACCCGCAGTCGTGGACCATCACCATCTATGTGGGGCATGACGTGTACGGCCTTGACGTGTGGAGCGAGACGGGCGAGTGGCAGGGCTTCCCGGGCGCGAGCTTCATACTGCATTGCAATGGCTGGCACGACAGCGACCAGGAAGGGGAGCCCGAGGAATTCACCTACGAATGGTTCCTTGACCAAGGCATCCAGGGCTGGGCGACCCTCGAGCAGGTGCCTGGCGACCCGCAGACGGCAATAGTCACCTTCAAGGATGTGCCCGATGCGGAACGCGGCTTCTGGCAAGACATGGACGTTTCGGTAACGCTGCTGGTTGATGGTGAGGAGCGCGCGCAGGAGTGGCGCCACCTGCACATGGCAACCGACTACATGGAGCTCTATCCAAAGCAGGTCGATCGGAACCTGGCCGTTGCGGGAACGGTCACCATCTACCCCGAGCTGCGCCACTATGCGATAGACCTTGACGGCGGATATGAGGTCATCGAGTCGGCCAACATGCGCATCGACTGCGAAGAGGGAAGCTTTGAGGTGACCCACAACGGCAATGGCAGCATCACGCTCAAGCGTCTGGCGCCGTGGCACACCTGGTTCGCCCTCCATGCCACAGTGGATGACGGGTTTGGCGAGCAGGACTTTTGGAACAACTACGACTTCGACTTCATCGGACGCTGGATGTTCAGCGACGTGGACATCAACACTCCGCACGTGAGTGACATCCTCTGGCTTGCCAACGCAGGAATTACCACCGGTTGGAAAATGCCAGACGGAAACATCGAGTTCCGCGGCATGAGCCCGGTCGTGCGCCAGGACATGGCGGCCTTCCTGTACCGCCTGGCGGGCAGCCCGCAGTACGTGCCCACACCGCAGGATGTAGAGACGTTCCGTGACGTGAACTCAAAGACCCCGCACGCCACCGAGATCTGGTGGCTGGCGAGCACCGGCATCAGCAAGGGCTGGGACATGCACGACGGGACGTTCGAGTTCCGCGGCACGTCGACCGTGGTACGCCAGGACATGGCTGCTTTCCTGCGGCGCCTCACAAAGTGGATGGGCGGAGATGACAGCCTGCCGGAGAATGTCGTCAACCCGTTCAGGGACGTGACGGACGGTACCGCTCACCGCGAGGCTATCATCTGGCTGGCCTCCACAGGGGTCACCACCGGATGGACCGAGCCGGACGGTTCCAAGACCTACCGCGGCATGAGCCCTGTCGTACGCCAAGACATGGCCGCATTCCTGCACCGCTTGGATACTTACATTCGCGATCATCCCAACGTGCAGATTGACTATAGTTAGGCCCGACAAGTAAGGGAAATGTCGGCAACAAAGGGACACGCCCTTCTTTGCCCCGCGGGGCAAAGAAGGGCGTGTCCCTTTGTTGCTCCAGAGTACGTTCGGGACGGGGCGCTTTCCGCACCCCTTTTGTGGAGATTCTCGTATCCTCTGCAGTTCCGTGGCTTCTGATACAATCTAGAAGTCTATGACCTTCATTCGGTGCGTTTGGCACCGTCCGTAAATGCGAAGGAGCCGGAAGACCGATGCGCGAACTTCTTGATCAGCTCATGACCCCCGAGGTCCGCATGGTGCTGTACCTCATGGTGGCATGCGTGGTAATGGTGTACATCCTGTCCATCGTCTACGTCATCCGCGACGCACAGCGCCGTGGCGCCGAGCCCTGGTGGGTCTGGGCCATCATCGCCGTCATTCCGGTGGTTGGCATCCTTGCCTACGTCATCCTGCGCCCCAGCTCCTACCTCGTCGACCGTGAGGAGCAGGACCTGGACATCGCCCTGCGCGAGCACCAGCTTTCGCACTATGGCATCTGCCCCAAGTGCGGCGCTCCCATCGACCGTGACTTCGTGGTGTGCCCCATCTGCAACACGCAGGTGCGCAATGTGTGCCCCACCTGCCATCGCCCGCTCAACGCCGACTGGAAGGTCTGCCCGTACTGCAGGACGCGCATTCAGTAGGCACACGCAGCATACAAGCTTGAAGCCCCGCCTCTGGCGGGGCTTTTTTCATGCTGACAGAGCGGACTGCGCGTCTGCAGAAGGCTTACATGACGCAGAAAGAGGCGAAAGAGCGTTTTGCTAAGATGTACCTCGGTTCTGTATGAACACTCAGAAGGGAACGCTAGATGTATCAGGTGAAGAACTTTTTCGAGAACGACGATGTGGACATCATCGCCCAGCTTGGCGCCTTCCGCGTCATTCAATGGAAGCGCGACCTTTCCGTCAACAGCTGGAACGCCCAGAGTGCTTGGTTCTCGGCTCAGATGAACGTGCATCGCCGTCAGGTTGTCTGCGACCTGGCCAAGTCGGCCGTTACGGTGCAGGCGGGGGCCATGCAGTGGACCGTGGGCGACGTGAGCGCAACCACCGGCGTCAAGGGCGTGGGCGACTTCTTCGGCAAGGCGCTGCGTGGTGCCGTGACCAAGGAGAGCGCCATCAAGCCCGAGTACGAGGGAAGCGGCATGCTGGTGCTCGAACCCACTTACAAGCACATCCTTCTGGTTGATGTGGGACAGTGGGGCGGCTCTATCGTGCTCGATGACGGGCTCTTCCTTGCCTGCGAGTCCACGATCAGGCATGAGGTGGTCATGCGCTCCAACCTGTCGTCCGCGGTTGCGGGCGGCGAGGGCCTGTTCAACCTGTCGCTGGTGGGTAATGGCGTGGCATGCCTTGAGTCGCCCGTTCCGCGCGAGGAGCTCATCCAGATCAACCTGCGGGACGATGAGGTCAAGATCGACGGCAACATGGCCCTTGCCTGGAGCCCGTCGCTCAACTTCACCGTCGAACGTTCGGGTAAGTCGCTGATTGGCTCTGCCGCCTCCGGCGAGGGCCTGGTCAACGTCTATCGCGGCACGGGTAGCGTGCTCATGTCGCCCACGGTCTACTCGACCGCGTTCGCACCGGCCATGACCAACCAGTAAGGCCTGCTCTTTAAGAAACTAAGGGACACGCCCTTCTTTGCCCCGTGGGGCAAAGAAGGGCGTGTCCCTTAGTTTCCCCGTAACTCTCCTAGTGCACGTCAGTCGCCAGAGACTCCGGCAAAGCCGGTTTGGCGCAGAGCCTCGTAGATGACGATTGCCGCGGCGTTCGAGAGGTTGAGCGAGGTGATCTGCCCTGCGCGACGGTCGACGAAGTTCCCGCAGATGTCGCGCTCAAGCTCGGGGTGATGCTCGCTGAAGCTCTCGTGCCAGGCATCCGCGTTGCCCAGGGCCTGGTCGGAGCGCATGGGGATTCGCTCGCAAAGCTGAGGGTGCGCGGCAATGAGGCCTGCGTCAAGCCCCGAGCTCTCCTTGCCAAAGACGAGCCAGTCACCGTCGTGATAGGAGGCGTCGCTGTAGATGCGTGCCCCGTGCTTGGTCAGCAGGTGGACGCAGGACTGCTCTGTGCTCTGAAGCCCTGCGGTGGCGCTGGGGTTTTGCGTCAGGAACTCGTCCCAGTTGCGATAGGTGCGCAGGTCAAGGCTGTCCCAGTAGGCGAGCCCTGCGCGCTGGACGGCCTTGTCGGTTAGGTCGAATCCCATGGGGCCCACCAGATGCAGCCTTGAACCCGTGATGACGCAGGTGCGTCCGATGTTTCCGGTGTTGGCGGGTATTTCCGGCTCGACAAGCACGACGTTGAACACAGCTACTCCTTGGATTGAGTGAAGGCACCTGCACATTGTACTCGGATACAGGGAAATTAAGGGACACGCCCTTCTTTGCCCCGCGGGGCAAAGAAGGGCGTGTCCCTTAATCTCCTCGTCTTCGCTACTTCTCTTGCACGATCTTGCCGGTCATGTGCTCGATCGTCAGCTCGACCATGTGGATGCGGTCGCCGTTCTTGGCAATGTCAGCCTCGATGTCCACACTGGGCGGGAAGTACTTCTTCGCCAGTGCCACCAGGGCGTCGTGCTTGCGCTGAGGGTCTTTGATGAGCGACGCGCGGCAGAAGCAAATGACGGAATTGACGTAGTACCACCATTCGCCCTCGTTGCGATAGCCCTCGTCCATGGTGGTGAAGCTCACCTTGTCATGGGCGAGCATCGCATCGAGCTTGTGCCCGGAAAGCGCCGTGTGGAAGTAGATTGCGCCCAGCTCGCCTTGGGTGGGGTCATACACGAAGTTTACGGGCA
This sequence comes from uncultured Coriobacteriaceae bacterium, assembly GCA_902766835.1. GTDB lineage: Bacteria > Actinomycetota > Coriobacteriia > Coriobacteriales > Atopobiaceae > UBA1367. The sequence goes on from CACXFC010000266.1 coordinate 11,392, forward strand.
CCCCGTAGGGGTAGTCGTCATCGCCCAGCACCGAAAGAACGCCCCTGCGCGCGCCGGTAAGCACCCCGACGACCTTCTCCTTGCTCAGCAGCTGTGAGCTGCGCCTCATCTCCCTGAACATGCTCGCCTTTCTGTCGTTTGAGTCTGCGGGCAAGCGTACCAGAGCCATGTTGCAGGCTGTTTGCGAATCTCTCGCTTCATCTGCGGAAAAGAGTCCTGAGAGTAAAGATGGTTCGTGTACTGCGCGTGCCCCCGGTGCACGCGCTTCGCTGCGACTGATTCTTGGTGCGTGAAAGGGTTTATGTGCTCGCGTGGCTTTGCCTGCAACGGCGTGCCCGCGGCACAGTATCATGGTGGGGCAAACGCATGCGAGGGCCCTGGCGGCCATGGTGATGGGGGAGAACGTGGAGCGAAAAGAACTGGCGATCCAGCTCAAGCACAATCGACATAACTGCTGTCAGGCGGTGCTAGGCGCCTTTGCCGACGAGGTCAGCCTGTCCGAGGACGCCCTCCGCCAGCTTGGCGCGGCCTTCGGTGGTGGCATGGGGCGCATGGAGGGCACCTGTGGCGCGCTTGTGGCAGCGGAGATGCTGCTGGGCCTCAAGCGCTTTGAGGGACGTCCCGTCGGTCGCGATGCGGCTGCGCTGCACAAGCGCTTCGAGGAGCTCTGTGGCGCAACCATCTGCAAGGACCTGAAGGGTCGCGACACGCACGTCGTGCTCTGCGAGTGCGACGACTGCATCCGTCATGCCGTTGAGCTTGCCGAGGAGCTGCTGTAGATCGCGGCTATCGCATTGCTGCAGGGAGGCGACAATGGACAGAATTGAGAGAATCACTGCGATGGAGCGGGCGCTGAACGAGGGGCGCAACGCGACCGGCCAAATGCAAGAGGCCATTGCGGCGCTGGTGGATGCCACTGACTCCATCTCAGCGCTAAGTGCCTATTACGGGAGCAACGACTGGTACGACGACCGTCGTGCGGACGAGCGCGGCAAGCTGCCGGAAAACCTGGCACGGGGCGTGCTCACCGAGGACGAGCCCTATGAGGTGCTCGTTGATGCCCGCGAGGCAGCGCTTGGCATGCTCGAGGTGGCCACCGGCCTCCTGCGCGCGCTGTAAGGATGCGAGGCATGGCAGGTAAGCGGAATTCGCACGCGGCAGACCTCGAGTTCTTCGCGCGCTGCGCCGGCGGATTTGAGGATGTGCTGGCGGCAGAGCTGCGCGGGCTGCGCATGAGGCGCGTTCGCCCGCAGGTGGGCGGCGTCATCTTCTTTGGCAGCCTGAGCGATGCGTACCGCGCCTGCCTGTGGCTGCGCAGCGCCACGCGCGTCCAGCTGGTTCTGGCACGCGTTGCGGCAATGGACGCCGACGAGCTCTACCGTGACGTTGCCGCCCTGCCATGGGAGCGGCATGTTGCCGACGGGGCAACCATCGCCGTGGACGCCCATGGCGAGAACCCCGCCCTGCGCAACACGAAGTTCGTGGCGCTCAAGGTGAAAGATGCCATCTGCGACCGCTTGCGCGAGGCTCGCGGAACCCGTCCCAACGTCGACACGCGTGACCCCGACCTGTCCGTGAACCTTGCCGTGCATCCCAGCAAGGCAACGGTCTACCTCAACCTCTCGGGTGCCTCGCTGCACAGGCGGGGGTATCGCCAGGAAGGCGTACAGACCGAGGCCCCGCTGAAGGAGACCCTTGCCGCGGGAATTCTACTTGCGGCCGGTTGGGCCGAGCTGGCGGCTGGAGGTGCCTGCCTGGCAGACCCCATGTGCGGTTCGGGTACCTTCAGCGTCGAGGCGGCACTGATTGCCGCCAACATCGCGCCAGGCCTCTTGCGCACGCGCTGGGGCTTCGAGGGCTGGTGCGGGCATAGCCCGGAGCTCTGGGAGCGGGTCTGCGAGGACGCGCGCCATCAGCGTCGAGCGCTTGACGGCGTTCGTGTGGTGGCGGGGGACCTGAACCCGCGTGCCGTCGAGGTCGCGCGCGAGAACCTGCGCAGGGCCGGCGTCGAAGAGCTTGTCAGCCTCAAGGTGGACGATGCCGCCAACCTGCGGCGGCGCCTGCGCGAGCTGCGTGGACGCAGGGATGCGGGCGGGCTCTTGGTTGCCAACCCGCCCTATGGGAAGCGCCTGTTGTCGGGCGCGGACCTGCCCGAGGTGAACAAGGCCTTGGCTGCCGCGCTTGACGCGCTGCCCGCGGGTTGGAAGACGGCGCTCGTCACCCCCGACCCCTCGGTGGATACGGCGCTTGGGCTCGTGCCTGCGCAAACCATCGCCTGCTACAACGGCCCGATCCGCGTGTGGGTGCGCATCTACGACGCGGACACGCAGCGTCAGGTGCTCGACGTCGCCTCGCTTGGCGGACAGGCGCACAAGGTGCCCATTGCCGAGCAGAACAGTGCGCAGTTTGCCGCGCGCCTTCGCAAGGTGGCCAAGGAGCGGGGCAAGTGGGCACGCAAGAGCGGTGTGGCGAGCTATCGCGTCTACGACGCCGACCTGCCCGACTACGCCCTGTCGGTCGGTCTCTATCAGGGCTGTGGTGCCGACGAGGGTGCACGCGCCCTGGTGATACGGGAGCATCGCAGGCCCGCATCCATCGACGAGCTTCGCGCGGGCCGCCGGCTGGCAGATGCCGCTGCGCTCTCTGCCGCGCTGCTCGACGTGTCCGCCGAGCGTGTGGTGGTGCAGCCGTGGCTGCGGTCACGCGAGGAGCGAGACAGTGAGGCGCCCATTCCGCCCATGCCCATGACCATCGCCGAAGGATCCTGCAGCTACGAGGTTGATCTGGCGCATCGCGTGGACGACCTGCCCATGTCCCAGCGTTCCGTGCGTGCTCTGGCAGGCACTTTGGCTAACGGCGGACGTGTTGCGGCCCTGTTTGCCACGTCGGCTCCGGCGCTGGCGCAGGCGGCGGCGAGCGGCGCTCAGCGCACGGTTGTGGTGGACGGGTCAAAGCTGTGGCTCGCAAGCGCGCGGCAGCTGCTCGAAACGAATGGCTTTGTGGGAAAGGCCCACCAGTACGCATGCGCGGATGTGCGCCAGTGGCTTGCGGACGAGGTGCGTGCGCGCCATACCTACAGCCTCGTGCTGTGCGTGGCGCCGCTGTGGCTGTCGGCGCGCGATGCCGGAGGTGCGCCCTGGGACCTTGCGAAGGAGCATGCGGAGCTGCTCGAGGGCGCTTCGCGCCTGTTGGCTCCCGGCGGGACGCTACTGCTCGCCTTCGACGCCCCCGATATAAGGCTCGATCTTGATACCCTCAGGACCAAGGGCTTTGAGGTGACCGATGCATCGGGCAGGGTGGTCCCACACGACTTTGAGCGCTCGCGCGAGCGGCCGCGCTGCTTCTTGGTGCGCAGACCGTAAGGTCACGCGCCGGAAACGCGGGCAGCAACCCCTGCCCCTAAAGATAGTCAAGTGCAGTGGTATACGAGGGGCAATTAAGGGACACGCCCTTTTTGCCCAGCTGGGCAAAAAGGGCGTGTCCCTTAATTGCCC
>CACXFC010000267.1 GCA_902766835.1 uncultured Coriobacteriaceae bacterium
CTTCAATCTCAGCTCGACGTCATATATGACCATTCCCATAAAGGTGCCTCCCATTTCTCGTGTCCAAGAAATGGGAGGCAGTTCAACCCAGCCATCAGGGGGTTGCCCATTCCCCCCATCTGTCCTCCATCTGTCGTGCACAACTCATTCCAGTGAGCCGGACATTCCGGGCCGCTCGTCCGAATGGACGAAGCGTTTCCGTTTGATTTCAGATTCACGGGTATCCTTTTCTAAAGGAACAGAAAACGCAGTAGATGGAGCTGTCATGCCTTCGCCAATCACACGTCGTACCTTCTTGGGCACATCCATGGGAATACTCGCCTCGCTTGCTCTGTACGGATGCGGCGGATCGGACACCATACCCGCCGAAGAGACCTCCTCGGGCGAAGGCGCCACAGACACCGCCTCCCCCACCGGCCCCATCACCGAGCCCATCAAAAACGGCTACGAGACCGGCATTCACCACGCCACCATCGAGGTCGAGGGCTACGGGACCATCAAGCTCGAGCTCAATGCCAACAACACCCCCATTACCGTGAGCAACTTCGCTCAGCTCGCAAACGATGGTTTCTATGACGGCCTCACCTTCCATCGCATCATCGATGGCTTCATGATTCAAGGCGGAGACCCCTTGGGCAACGGAACCGGCGGCTCCGATCGCACCATCAAGGGCGAGTTCATCGAGAACGGCGTGACCAACGCAATCCAGCACAAGCGCGGCGTCATCTCGATGGCCCGCTCGGCCGACGCAAACTCGGCCAGCTCGCAGTTCTTCATCATGCACCAGGACGCCAGCCACCTTGACGGCAGCTACGCAGCCTTTGGCAAGGTCACCGAAGGCATGGATGTGGTCGATGCCATAGCGGCCAACACGCCCGTGCAGGACGACAACGGCACCGTTGCCCCCGAAGACCAGCCCAAGATCACCAGCATCCGCATGGACGACTAGCACCTGGGCACTGGCTTATTTCGACAACTAAGGGACACGCCCTTTTTTGCCCCGCAGGGCAAAAAAGGGCGTGTCCCTTAGTTGTCATTGCCTATCTAGCCGTTCTGCAGTCTTTTCTTCGCCCTACCGACAAACACTGCCAGCGCCACGTCAAAGGCCAGGCGCTGCTTATCATCCCAGGCTCCCACATCGTCCGAGGTGAGGAGCATCCCACCGAGCGCGGCGTCGGTGTTCAGCAGGTCGCTGCGCTGCTCGGGAGTCAAACGGACGTCCTGGCGCAGGAAGAACACGTCGGGGTCGTTGCGGAAGGCTCGCCCGTCGAGGTGTGCCCGCCCGCGCGTGTTCGCCAGGCTGCGCTTGGTGCTCACGCGCTCACGGTGGAGCAGGCGCATCCAGGGAACGTCGTCCCAGTCGAGACCCACGTCGCAGCCAATGCGGCAGTACTCGGTCTTGCCCATGGCCGACGATATGGGCACGCCGCAAAGGTCGAACACCACATCGTCCGGAACGGAGCTGCGCATGAGGCCAATGGCATCGGCCATGAGCTGCCCGCGGTTCTTGCCGCCGTGGGGCAGCATACAGGCGCCATACAGGAAATCGAGCTTCAGCAGCTTGAAGCCCCACTGGCGCGTCGCGGTGTCGAGCGACTGGCGAACATATTCCCTGACCTCGGGGTTGAGCGTATCCAGCGCATAGGCCCCGTTCCAATGCGTGCCCGTGGAGACAGCCTTGCCCTCCTCGTCACGCAGCAGCCAGTCGGGGTGGTTGCGATACAGGTCGCTGTCAACAGAGCAGACGAACGGTGCCATCCACAGGCCGGGGACCATGCCCGCCTCCCTGATGCGCTGCGCAAAGGCGGCCATGCCGCTGGGGAAGCGATCCGCGTGGGGGCTTGTCCAATCCCCCACCGTCGCGTAGCCATCGTCAATCTGGAACACCGGCAGGCAGGGTCCCAGGTCGCGCGAGGCAAGCAGGTCACGCACGGCCGCAAGGTCACCCTTGAGCTTTTCCTCCTCAATCTGGTCGTAGTAGCGATACCAGCTCGAGAAGCCCACGAGCGGCTTTGCGGGCAGCGCAGAGATGCCCGCGAGGTGCAGCCACCTCTCCACCGCCTTCTCCAGCTCGTCTTCGACCAGTGCGAACGACAGCAGCTCCACGCGCTCACCCACGGCGAGCTCGCCGCACGGGACCTCCTTCGAGAGGCTCAGCGTGTTGCGCACCGCGTTCTCGCGGATGGTGGTGAAGCCGTCGTCCTCGCTAAGCGAGCCCACCAGCAGCACGTCATTGCCATAGCGCAGGTATCCGTAGCCAAAGCCGTGCTGGCGGCCAAAGCGGTGGTCGGCGGCTGTGAAGCGGTAGTCACCGCTGCCATCGAGCACCCAGTTGTCAATCACGCGATGCGGAACGCCGTGCAGGCCGCGCATGCGGTCGTGCACCTTGCGCTCGCACGTGTCGGTCCAGGAGTTGTAGCCCGAGAGCAGGATGGCGTCGGCGCCAGACACGTCGCAGGAAATCTCCGCCTCGCACACGGTCATGGTCACAGGCACCGTGGGGCACACGCGCACACGCCTGGTCTGCGGGCCCCTCACCGTCACCAGGCCCAGCTCGGCCACGGCATCAGCCGGGCTGGCAATGCCGTCGGCGCCAACCGTCACGCCGCGCTCGCCGGCATCGGTGCGGTAGCGCAGGTAGTAGCTTACGGAAACCTCTGCACCCATCGTTACTCCTCGCTCGAGGCGCCGGTCAGTGCCTGGGCGTGGGCCGTGATGACCTTAAGGACGCCACGCTCGTCATAGCGCAGGAACACCAGGCCGCCCAGCAGGCAGAAGGCCGTGGCAACCAGGGCCGTGATGCGATATCCCATGCCGCCGGAGCCCATGGTGGCAATCGAGGAGAACAAGATCATGGCCAGCGACTGGCCCAGCGTCATCGAGAAGGTGCGCGCCGCATAGAACATGCCCTCGCGATTCTCGCCGGTCTTCACGGCATCGAACTCGGCGATGTCGGCCAGCACGGCCTGCGGCAGAATGCCCAGCACCGCCATGGGGATGGCTGCCAGCACCGCCACGGCGCCGCCCCACACGAGCGCCGGAATGCCAAAGTTTCCGCACACGCTCGTCACGGCAAAGGCCACGCAGAAGAAGAAAAAGGCAAAGGCCACCAGGCGCTTCTTGCCCATCTTCTTGGCAAAGATGTTCACCGGCGCGTAGAAGACGAGGCTCACGACCGTCATGCCGGCAAACAGCACGAAGTTCATCGACTCGTCCAGACCCATGAGGCTCGTCACATAGAAGGGCATGCCCGTCTGGAACATGGTGATGGCCACCCAGTAGAGGATGTCGGAGATCTCGAAGACCTGGAACTGCTTGTTGGCGAAGGTCTTCATGACCGAGGCTCCCATCGGCGTGGTGGAGGGCTCGGTCTCGGCGTAGAGGTTCTCGTCGATGGTGTAGGCAGGCACCAGCATGCACACCACGGCAATGGCGGCAAGGATCGCGATGGTCACGCGATAGGCGTTGGCAATGCCCAGCGCGCCCTCGAACACGGCGGCAATCGTGGGCACCAGGTAGGCGAAGGCCGTTCCCAGAAAATAGGTGACCGAGATGAAGGTGGAGAGGTTGACGCGCAGCTCCTGCGTGCGGCCAAGCTCGGGGATCAGCGCGTTGAAGGGCGTGCAGTACAGCGAGAGGCTCACATAGAAGCCCACCAGGCAGACGAGCAGCGCCACGTCGTTGAAGATCTCGCCGCCAAGGCCCGGCACCGTGAAGACCACCACGGTCATGATGCCGAAGGGGATGGCAAACCAGCGCATGAAGGGGATGCGGCGACCCAGAGGATGGTTCAGCGAGTCGGACTTGCTGGCAATGTAGGGGTCGATGAAGCCGTCCACCAGGCGGCAGAATGCCGTGATGAGGCCGATGACCGTCATGCCGGCAAACACGATGCCCTGCGTGATGAACAGGGGCATGCCGGCGGCGATGGTCTCCTCGCTGGGCATGTAGAAGTAGAGCAGCCAGTTGCTCACGACGCCCGAGAGCAGCGCCCATCCCAGCTGGCCAATCGCGAAGTTTCGCAGGACCTTTGGTGTTGCAAGCTTCTTTTCCATAACCTATCCCCCTTATCTATGTCCCTCCCTGAAGGGACTGCCGCTAACCTTTGATGCGCAGCGATCGAATGGCCATGTCAATGATGCAGTCGAGCTCTGCGTGCGCCGAGCTGAAGTCGTCGGTGGGAAGCACCTCGCCGCGCGACAGCTTGCTGCCCACGCTCATAAGGGCATGGGCGAGCGAACGGTAGAACAGGGCGAAGTCCACCTCGCGGGCAATCGACCCGTCGGCACGCCCCAGCTCGTAGGCCTGTTGGAAGTGGCTGTAGCCGCATGACAGGACATACGCGTACTCCCGCACGACGTCGCCCTCCAAGGCACCCGCCAGAATCAGGCGGTCGAGCTCGTCCACAAACGCGGGAAAGCCCGGCAGGTAGAGAACCCGCTCCTTGTAGGTGGCTAGAAGCACCTCGAGGCGGCTTCCGCCGTCGAGGCGCTGGTAGGCGTCGGTTGCCACCAGCTCGTCGTAGGACGACATCAGGCGCTCCCACATCATCTGCGCCGCTGCCACGGCAATGGCCGCCTTGGTAGAGAAGTGCCGGTACAGGGTGGCCACGCCCATGCCTGCGGCCTCGGCGATCTCGGTCATCTTCACCGCCGCTATGCCGCGCTCGAGGAAGAGCTCGGAGGCACACTGCACCGCCTGGGCGTCAATCGCGGACGCCGCCATCGAGACGGCGGGCACTGCCGCGCGCACGCCTTCTGGCTTTTTGCCGCTTGCCATGTCATTCACCTCGCCTTCTTGACGCGTGACTCGCTATTTGATAGTCTCACTATCAATCTGATAGCCAGACTATCACATATTCGATACGAGTCAAGGAGTAGCGGGATGAACGTATCTGAAGATCGCGCAAGAAGCGCCTTTGGCAACGAGCAGGACGAGCGCACCTATCGCAAGGCGCTCAAGGCCAAGCAGGGATTCGTCAAGCGCTTTGGCGACGACTCCAACGCCGTCTATCACCTGAAGAGCGCGGACGTCCCCGTCATCGGAGAGGCGCTGGGCGTGCGCAACCTCGTCATGGCAGATGGCGACACCGCCCTTGACCTCGCCGCCGATGCGGCAGCCGCCCCCAAGCCCGCGCTCACCGACCGCACCGTTGCGGGCGCAGACGGCGCGCCGGTCATCGTGGGCAACATCCGCATGGGCTTCGGGCACTACCGCATCTCGATGGCCATGGCCTCGGCCGCCCATGCCATGGGCTACACCCCCTACTGGCTCGACCTCGCCTCCTTCGACCAGACCACCGGCTCGAAGGTGATTGCCTACCAGAACGACCTGTATTCCATGGGCTCGCGCCTCTCGCAGAAGATCGGCCTGTTCAACCGCCTCTATTGGGAGCCGCTCAACTCCGAGGGCTTCCGCAAGCTCTCCTACAACGCCGGCGACCAGAAGAACGCCGAGCTCTGTGTGCCGCTGTTCCGCGACATAGACCCCAACACCCCCTACGTGGGCACGCACGTGTGGCCCGCCCAGGCGGCCGTGCACGCCGGCCTCACCCATGTGGTCAACGCCATCCCCGACAACTGGCCCATGGCCCTGCACCTCGCCGAGGGCACCATCCACACCGTGCAGACCCCCAGCGCCTACCTTGGCTACCACCAGCTGCGCGGCATGGACCCCAAGCGCCAGCTGAACCCCATGCCGCTTGACAGCCTCGTCTACACCGGCCACTACATCGACCACGAGCTGGTGTCCAACATCGCCCACGACTGCGAGGCCAGAAGGCGTCGCCTGCTGGGTGGCGGCCCCATCCGCTACCTCATCAGCGTGGGTGGCGCAGGCGCGCAGCAGGAGCTGTTTGCCGCCATCATCGAGCGCCTTCTCCCCTACGTGCGCACCGAGCAGGCCACCCTGCTCATCAACGTGGGCGACCATCGCGGCGTCTGGGAGGGCCTTGTGAAGAGCGTCGCCGGGCTCTCGGGCGTGGCGCGGACGCACTTTGACAACTTCGCCGAGGTGGCACGCCTGGCCGAGGATGCCCTGGATGGAGACCTCACCGGCGTCCACGCCTTCTGCGACTCCGACATCTTCTCGGCGGTCTACTCGTCCAACCTGCTGATGCGCTGCTGCGACGTGCTCGTCACCAAGCCCAGCGAGTTCTCGTTCTACCCCGTTCCCAAGCTCATGATTCACCGCGTGGGCGGACACGAGGCATGGGGCGCCATTCGCGCCGCCGAGGTGGGCGACGGCACCTACGAGATTGACGACACCGACGAGGTGCTGGCCATGATCGACTCCTTCCAGCTCGACCGCGAGCTGGTGGCCTTCATGTGCGACAACATTGAGGCGGCCAATCGCATCGGCATCTACGACGGTGCCTACAAGGTGATCGACCTCGCCGTGAACGGCATCCGCTAAAGCAAGCAGTCGCCACCCTTTCCGCACATGCGTGTGCCCCGGGGTCGGTTCTTGCGGCACATCCGTGTGCGCTTTTGGAAAAGCGCACACGGATGTGCCGCAAGAACCGACCCCGAGGCACGCGCATGTGCGGAAACCGACCCCGGGGCACACGGATGTGCGGAGAGA
>CACXFC010000268.1 GCA_902766835.1 uncultured Coriobacteriaceae bacterium
CTTCAATCTCAGCTCGACGTCATATATGACCATTCCCATAAAGGTGCCTCCCATTTCTCGTGTCCAAGAAATGGGAGGCAGTTCAACACACCCCCGGCCAGCGGCAATTAAGGGACACGCCCCTTTTTGCCCCACGGGGCAAAAAGGGGCGTGTCCCTTAATTGCCGCGATCTTACAGGAGCAGTCGAAAAAAGCGGCCCACCATCTGGCAGGCCGCTCTTCGCGCGTCGTATGCTTGCGAGCTTTACGAAACCAGCGAGTGGATCTCGATGGAGGCGTTGCTCATCAGGCTGTTCAGGTAGTCGGTCCAAGAGCTGCCCATCTCGGTCTGCTTCTGGCTGTACTCCTGGTAGGCAACGTAGTAGGCAGTCTGGGCGTCGTTGTAGGAAGCACCGTCGGCAGAGAAGGTGGAGTCGGCAAGCGCGGTGGCGTAGGCACCGTCGGCCTCCTTCCAAGCCTTCTTCTTGGCATCCCAGGCGTCGCCGGCAATGTTGATGATGTATTCGGCGTAAGCCTTGGTGACCTCGGCCTCCTTGCCCTCTTCGGCAGCTGTGGGAGCCTCGGGCATGGTGGGAAGCTCGCCGCCCACGATCTCCTCGCGCAGGGTGTTCAGGCGGCAGTTCTCGATGATGAGCTCCTTCACGGCATCGGCATCCATGCCATAGGTGGCACCGATGGCCTCGTAGTCGCTGGTGCCCAGTGCCTTCTCGGCGTAAGCCTTGGCGTCGTCCTCGCTGACCTCGATGCCACGGGACTCAACCTCGCTGTTGAGGATGGCCGTGCGGGCAGCGTTCAGGGCGTACTCGGCAGACGGAAGGGTGTAGTTGCCCTCCTCGTCCTTGGCGGCATCGAGCGTGCCGTTCTGCTCGATGATCTCGCGCACGGAGATGGAGGCCTTCTTGCCCTTGTAGGTGTAGGTGGCGTAGGGCTGATCAAGCTCGGCCTCGGTCACCGTCGACTTGCCCGCAAGCGCGCCGGAGGCACCGCCGCCACTCAGCACGAAGCGGCCCAGCACCACGCCCAGAACGAGGCACGCGGCAGCAATGGCAAGCCACGCGGGAACGCCCAGCGCAGCCAGGCCGGAAGCCTTCTTGGCAGCCGGAGCGGCAACGTCGTTTTTGGCCTTCTCGGAACGGGCTTGCTTTGAGCGGCGGCCGCGCTTCTTGGCGGGCTCCTCCTCCACGGGGGCGGGCTCCGGTGCGGGAGCGGGCTCCTCGTCGCCAATCAGGTCGCCAGCGAAGTCGGCCTGGATGGCCGCGTCGCTCATGGCTTCGGCGTCAGCCTCGGCCTCCTCGGCCACATGCTGCACGGCAGCCTCTACCTTCTCGTCATACGCGTCAACCGCGTCGGCAGCCTCGGTCTCGGCTGCGGCCACAGCCTGGTCAGCCACCTCGTCGGTGGCGGCTACGACCTCTTCGGCCTGGGCCTCGGCCCCGTCAAGGAGCTCTTCGTCATTGGTTAGCTTCTCGTCAGCCATTCAGGATCCTCCTGTAGCTCTTGTTCTCTGCGGGCAGGTTCATCCCGCAGCCTTGCGTCCCACAACGTTGGCATTCTACTCCACTGAGCCACGTTTGCTCAGATACCGCACTCTTTTCATGCATCTGCACGCAACCTGAAGATACGGGGGCACCCCTGCCGGGCTGGGACACTTCTGCCGGAGTCCTTTGTCCCACGGCGCGCGTGAACGCGCGCCGTGGGACAAAGGACTCCGGCAGAAGTGTCCCAGCCCGGCAGGGGTGCCAAAATGCTTAGCTGCTCTTCATCACCACGTTGCGCACCACGCCGGCTGCCTTGTCGCAGCTGTCGAGGCAGTGCTCCATGCGGTCGAAGATGCGCAGCCACGCAAGGCTCTCCTTGCCCCTGGTCTCGTCCTCGCGGAACAGGATGCGCAGCGCGTTCTCGTAGATGGCGTCGCCGCCGTCCTCCACGTGCCCGATGGCAATGGCGCGACGCATGACCTCTTCGTCGTGCTTGTAGTTGGGCAGATGGTTGATCATCTCGCGCATCTCCTCGACGGCCACCAGCGTGAGTTTGGCCAGCTCGGTGGCCTCGGGGCGCATGTCCTGCACGTTGAACAGGTCGAGGCGCAGCGTGACGGCCTCCATGTGGTCGACCACGTCGTCCATGGCAAGGGCCAGGTCGCTGATGTCCTCGCGGTCGAACGGCGTGATGAAGCTCGTGTACAGGCGCGTCATGATGTCGCGCACACAGTCGTCGGCCTGCGTCTCGATCATCTTCATGCGCGGAATGCGCGCTAAGGTGTCGGGGTAACCGCTGAAGATGTTGACGTACTCCTCGCCTGCAGCAACCAAAACGTCGGTAAGCTGCTTGAGCAGGGTGTAGAAGATGTCTTCCTTCTTGATGCGTGGCATGAGAACTCCCATCTGTTGGGTGAGGGTATGAACAGTCGTTTAGAACACCAAAAGGAACAGCTTTGCCAGCACAAACCCGATGAGGCCGCAGCCCGGGAAGGTGAACACCCAGGTGCCCACGATCTCCTTGGCAACCTCCCAGTCAACCGAGCGCGGGTCCTTGGCGGCGCCGGCGCCCATCATGGCAGACGATGAGGTGTGCGTGGTGGAAACGGGCAGGCCCGTCAGCGTGGCCAGAAGCAGCGCGCCCGTGGCACTGAACGCCGCGGCAAAGCCCTGGTACTGCTCGAGCTGGACCATGTCGATGCCCACCTTCTTGATGATGGGCTTTCCGCCAATGCCGGTGCCGATAGCCATGATGGCCGCGCAGGCAATCTGAAGCCACATGGGGAACTTCGCGTTGGTGACGTCCATGTTCTGCGCCAGCGCGATGGCGAGCATGGCAGTGGACATGAACTTCTGGCCATCTTGCGCGCCGTGCATGGCGGAGGCGCCTGCTGCGGCCCATACCTGCATCTTTGCGAAGAAGTCGTTCGCACGGCGGCGGTCCACGTCACGGCAGAGGTAGGGAATCGCCTTCGCGACAACCCATGCCGCCGCAAATCCAAGGACGGTTGAGAGCACCAAGCCATAGAGGACCTTCACCCACTCCGCTCCGTTGACGGCCTGGAGCCCGCCGTGGATGGCGATGGCGGCTCCGGTAAGCCCCGCAATGAGCGCATGACTCTCGCTGGTGGGAATGCCAAAGACCCAGGCGAGCGACGACCACGACACAATGGAGACCATTGCTGCCGCCAGCGCTATGAGCGCCGCATGGTGATCACCGCCAAAGTCCACCATATTGCTCATGGTGTCGGCTACCGCAGTCGAGAACATGGTCATTACCACCAAACCTAAGAAGTTGGTGATAACGCTCATTATGATTGCGGAGTCAACATCAATCGCACGGGTGCCAATGGGTTCGGCAATTGCATTTGCCGCGTCTGTTGCACCATTGACAAAGATGGTTCCCATAACAAGAACAAGCACCAATGCGAGAAACGGGTTCTGGGAGATTAAACCCAGCAGTTCACTGAAACTGGCCATAGTGGCAGCCTTTCTCTCGGGTTTATCCATGATATGTACGACGTGTTATGCATCTGCCTCACTTTGTGTCAAGGATACGTAAGCTCATAGCACATTTTGGTAACGTGCCGTAAAGCCGCAGTTAGGTAGGTACGTTCATGATCGCAGCTAAATGCCCTTCAGTTAACGAATTATGAAGAAGAGTTGTTGTTGGAGCAAATGTCCACCGTTTGGAACACTTAATTCACCGGTGTTTTAGGCCTTCCGTGGGCTGAGATATGCCTTCCGCGTACATTTCAAAGGGGCAACTAAGGGACACGCCCTTTTTTGCCCCGCGGGGCAAAAAAGGGCGTGTCCCTTAGTTGCCCCTATGCAATCACAGCATGTCCAGTGCCAGCTGGTGGACCTCAACGCTGCCCGCCGGGCTATGCGCAAGCACATTGACGTGCGTAAACCCGCAGGCCATGGCACGCTCGACCGCCACGTCGAAGCTTCCGTTCAGGCACTCCGTCTGGTGTGCGTCGGAGTTGATGAAGATCTCGCCTCCAAAGTCATGCAGGGCGGCAAGCAGGCTGCGGCGCGGGTAGAGCTCCGCCTTGCGGCCGCGGTTGTGCGCCCCACAGTTGATCTCGAAGGCAACGCCCTGGCTTACTAGGTGTTCCATAGCCTCGAGCGCGGGGCCCGTGTAGCGCGGGTCCTGCTCGTCGAAGGCGTGCATCTGGTCGTTGAAGCGCGTAATGAGGTCGAAGTGACCCACAAACGTGCAGTTCAGGCGGTCGTACACCTGCGCCTCGAGCTCGTAGTAGGCGCGACACATCGCATACCAGTCGCCACCGAAGCATTCGTCGCACAGGCGCTGCGAGACCTCCTCGCTGTAGTCGATGGCGCGCGGGAAGGGCACGTCCACATCCACGTAGTGCGTCGAGCCGATGAGGTATTCCGCGCCAGGACAGCTTGCGGGGTCGTAGAGCGTGTCGAGCTCAACGCCGCAGAGGATATCGAGCCTACCGGCGTACGCCTCACGAAGGCGCGTGATCTCGGTCACGTAAGCATCCCAGTCCATGTAGATCTCCTCGTCCATGTGGCCCGAGAAGCCAAGATGGTCAAACTGCAGGTCGAGGGCGCGTTGCACCATCTGTTCGGCTGTGTTGGTTCCATCGCAGAACGTGGTGTGCGTGTGGTAGTTGGCCCTGAGCATGGTGCCTCCTGTCGGTTGCGGGTGTTCTCATGATAGGCGAGTCGGGAGAAGGATGTGCCGCATGTAGCAGCTGCGAGGGGCAGTTGAGGGACACGCCGGAACACGGCGGGGCACGTTGTTTGCGGTTGGCATTTTTTGCAGCCGAGAAAAAGCACAGACAATAGGTGTTGTCTGCGAATCGCATGACGCGAGAGGGAAAGAGGCAGAAATGGGAACCCCCAAAACGCAGACAACCTGCATTTTGCCTCTCGCGGCTTTGGAAAAACCACAAACAACTTTGGCCTGACCCGAAACCGGAACCGCAATACCACCACCGCACCGGGAGCAAACACGTTGTCTGCGGTTTTCGAGCGCGCACAAACGCCGATTTTGCTGTTGTCTGCGGTTTGGGCACCCGCAAAAACGTACCGTTCGTGGATCGTACCGCGAATCCGCAAACAATGTGATTCATCTGCGGGTTTTGGGAGCGTCCAAAACAGCAAACCGCAAACAACCTTCGCAAGTGTATCCGGAGGGAACGGCTGTCTGCGCACACCGGTCACCTACATGCGCCCGACCTGCGCTTTTCATGGCATACAATGACATGTAGGTATCGACAGAGGAGGAGCACATGAACGAGCAGTGGTGGCAACGGGCAGTGGTGTATCAGATCTATCCGAAGAGCTTCCAGGACAGCACGGGCAACGGCATTGGTGACATCCCCGGCATCACCTCTCGCCTCCCCTACCTGGCCAAGCTTGGCATCGACGTCATCTGGCTCAGCCCGGTGTACCAGTCGCCCATGGACGACAACGGCTACGACATCAGTGACTACCGCGCCATCTGGCCGGGCTTTGGCACCATGGACGACTTCGACGAGATGCTCGAAACCGCACACTCGCTGGGCATCAAGATCGTGATGGACCTGGTGGTAAACCATTCCTCCGACGAGCACGAGTGGTTCCGCCAGAGCCGCAGCAGCCGCGAGAACCCCTACCGCGACTATTATTACTGGCGCGACGCCGTGGACGGCCACGCGCCCTCGAACATGGGCGGCGTGTTTGGCGGCAGCATCTGGGAGTGGGACGAGCCCACCCAGCAGTACTACCTGCATTGCTTCTCAGTCAAGCAGCCTGACCTCAACTGGGAGAACCCGCGCGTGCGCGACGAGGTCTTCAACATGATGGACTGGTGGCTGGCCAAGGGCGTGGACGGCTTCCGCATGGACGTCATCGGCATGATTGCCAAGGACCTGAGCTTCCCCTCGGGCGAGCCTGGCCCCACCGGCTACGCACCGCTCTACCCGCTCATCCAGGACGAGCGCGTGCACCCCTACTTGCAAGAGATGCGCCAGCGCGTGCTTTCCAAGTACGACACCATGACCGTCGGCGAGGTGGGAGGCGCCACCGTCGAGACCGCCAAGAAGTACGCCAACCTCGACGGCAGCGAGCTTTCGATGGTCTTCCAGTTTGAGCACGTGGGGCTTACCGGCAGCCCCGAGCGTGGCAAGTGGGTGACCGACAAGCCTCGCCTGGTTGACTTGAAGCGCGTCTTCGACCATTGGGAGCAGGGCCTCGACGGTGTGGCCTGGAACAGCCTCTACTGGGACAACCACGACCAGCCGCGTGCCGTGAGCCGCTGGGCAAACGACAGCGCGCAATGGCGCGAGACCAGCGCGAAGATGCTTGCCACCTGCCTGCACCTGATGCAGGGAACGCCCTACATCTACCAGGGCGAAGAGCTGGGCATGACCAACTACCCCTGGCAGGACATGAGCCTCATCAACGACCTTGAGGCGCACGACGCCTACCGTATGCTGACGCAGGACTGCGGCTGCAGCGACGAGGAGGCCATGGCT
Source organism: uncultured Coriobacteriaceae bacterium (assembly GCA_902766835.1). GTDB lineage: Bacteria > Actinomycetota > Coriobacteriia > Coriobacteriales > Atopobiaceae > UBA1367. Next base: position 6,473 of record CACXFC010000268.1, read on the forward strand.
GCCATGCGCGAGATCTGCCGCGACAATGCCCGCACGCCCATGCAGTGGGACGCGGGCCCGCAGGCGGGCTTCTCCAAGAGCAGCGAGACCTGGCTGCCGGTGAACCCCAACTATGCGGAGATCAATGCAGCGGCGCAGGTTGAAGACCCGAAGTCGGTATTTGCGCACTACCAGGGCCTGATTGCCCTACGTCACCAGAGCGATTTGGTGGTGCACGGCCACTTCAGGCTGCTGGAGCCCGAGAGCGAGGAGCTGTTCGTATACGAGCGCGAGCTGGACGGACAGCGGATGCTGGTGGTTTGCAACTTCACCGACCACGAGGTGGCTTGGCAGGTGCCGCAGGAGTACGCGGGGGCAGAGCTGGTGGATGCTGCCTGCAACTACGAGGATGCGCCGGTTGCGGGTAAGGTGCGTCCGTACGAGGCCTTCGCGCTGCTTGCGTAGAGCACGTGTTGGTCTGAGTCGACAAATAAGGGACACGCCCTTTTTTGCCCCGCGGGGCAAAAAAGGGCGTGTCCCTTATTTGTTACGCTCAGTCTCTACTGGCGATAGTACCTGAGGAATTCCTCCATGGCATCCAGGGCCTCGCCGAGCACCGCGCGCCTGGGCAGGTACACAATGCGGAAATAGCCCGGGGTCTCCCAGTTGAAGCCCTTGCCCGGCACGATGAGCACGCGCTTGTCCTGCAGCAGGTCGAGCTGGAACTGCTCGTCGTCGGTGATATTGAACTTCTTGGGGTCAAGCCTGGGGAAGATGTAGAACGCCGCCTTGGGCTTGACCACGCTCACGCCGTCCATCTGCATGAGGCGCTCGTACACAAAGTCGCGCTGCTTGCACACGCGGCCGGTGGGCACCACGTAGTTCTTCACGCTCTGGTATCCGCCCAGGGCCGTCTGCACGATGGACTGCGCGGGCACGTTGGAGCACAGGCGCATGTTGCTCATCATATGGATGCCCTCGATGAGGCCCTTGCCCAGGCGCTTGTTTCCGCTGATGGAGATCCAGCCGATACGCCAGCCGGCAATCATGTGGCTCTTGGAGAGGCCGTTGAACGTGATGCAGAACAGGTCGGGCGCGAGGCTTGCGATGCTCACGTGCTCCTCGCCGTCCATCACCAGGCGGTCGTAAATCTCGTCGGAGAGGATGATGAGCTGGTTCTGGCGGGCAATCTCCACGATCTCTTCCAGAACCTCGCGCGGGTACAGGGCGCCCGTGGGGTTGTTGGGGTTGATGATGACGATGGCCTTGGTGTTGCTCGTGATCTTGGCGCGCATGTCGTCGAGGTCGGGCAGCCAGTCGGCCTGCTCGTCGCACAGGTAGTGGACCGCCTTGCCGCCGGCCAGCGTCACGCAGGCCGTCCACAGCGGATAGTCGGGGCTGGGCACCAGGATCTCGTCGCCGGTCTCAACCATCGACTGCATGACCAGGTTGATGAGGTCGGAGACGCCGTTGCCCGTGTAGATGTCGTTCATCGAGACGTTGGGTATGCCCTTGAGCTGGTCATACTGCATGATGGCCTTGCGCGCCGCAAACAGGCCGCGGCTGTCGGAGTAGCCCTCGGTGTCGCGCAGCTGGCTCGCCATGTCTTGGATGACCTCGTCGGGCGTGTGGAAGCCGAAGGGCGCCGGGTTGCCGATGTTGAGCTTGAGGATGTTGATGCCATCCTCCTCCATGCGCATGGCCTCATCGAGCGCGGGTCCGCGCACGTCGTAAGACACGTGGTCGAGCTTTGAGGACTTGTCGAACTTGCGCATGGGAGCTACCTCCAAAGTTGTGCCGATGACCTGATCTGTACGATGCTTGCTGTCTTTGTCTGTTGCGTCTGATGCGGGTGCGGGTTCGTCAGTACCCGCGAGCCAATCGTCTGCGACCTCAAGCGCCTGGGCCAAGAAGGCAATCATGCCGCTGCGAGGTATCGTCTTGCCGCTGAGGTATTGGCTCAGCTGGCTCTTGCCAAGCTTCGTGCCTTGCGCAGAGGCGAGGTTCAGCAGGTCGGCCCGTTTCAGCCCCTTGCTGTCCATTGCCTCTTGCAGGCGCGTTGCGAATAAGGTCTGGTCCATGCTGTCCCTCGGTCAAAAGCGCATAAGTTCAATTTCACACTTATGAGTGTTCAAATTGAACCGGTCAGTTCAATTTTGCACAACTGTAGCACAAGAGGGTTCAAATTGAACCCTTAAGTTCAATTTTTAGATTACTGTCTGCTATTCATATCGGAGCGCTTGAGTGCCGGGCAGTTTTGTGCTCCGCATCGGACAGCGACGTACTCCTAGAGCATCGCCAGGTACTTCTGCCGCTTCTCGTTGGGCACATCGAACAGGTCGAAGGCCTCCTGTGCCGTGAGGGACATGTTCTTCATCACGGCACGTATATTGGCGAGTAGCATACGCTCCTCGCCCAGCCTGATGCCGCGCTCCTCGCCCAGCCTGATGCCGCGCTCCTCACCTTCTCGGCGAATCTCATCGAAAACCTCGCCCAACTTCAACATCCCCTGTCTAGAGCATCGCCAGGTACTTCTTGCGCTTCTCATTGGGCACGCTGAGCATGTCAAAGGCCTCCTGTGCCGTGAGGGAGAGCTTCTCCATCAGGCTGCGGATGTTGGCAAGCAACATGCGCTCCTCACCCCGAGCTATGCCTCGGGCCTCGCCTCGAGCTTCGCCTCGGGCCTCACCTTCCTGGCGGATCTCATCGAAAATCTCGCACATTTGCACCATCCCCTTAGGAGTCCTTTTGAAGTATCTCACAGCTTGCACTGAGGGCACGAAACTGGGGGACACGCCCTTTTTGCCCAGCTGGGCAAAAAGGGCGTGTCCCCCAGTTTCGGCGCACCTCCGCCGCCTAGAGCATCGCCAGGTACTTCTGGCGCTTCTCGTTGGGTACGCTGAGCATGTCAAAGGCTTCCTGTGCCGTGAGGGAGAACTTCTCCATCAGGTTGCGAAGTATGGCAAGCAACATACGCTCCTCGCCTTCCTGGCGGATCTCATCGAAAATCTCGCACATCTGCACCATCCCCTTAGGAGTCCTTTTGAAGTATCTTACCCGTTCTGCCATGCGTGCATTTCGCATGGCATCGGGATCGCTCTGGTGGAAGTCACGCATGAGGTCGCCCAGCTCATCGTCTGCCCTATAGTCCCCATTTGCGTACAGGAGGTTTGTGCCATCGGCAAGACGTTCGCCACATAGCTTCTCCGCTCTCTCGAACAGGTAGGTCCCCTGCCCCTTGCCGAAAGGGTCATGCTCCATGATGAATATCACCCACTGCTCTGGCAGCTCTTCTGGCTCGTGACCAGCATCAAGCGCCTCCACATCCATTGCGGCCGAGTGATGGCGCGCACGCCTAGGCCGTGGCTCATCTCCCCTTTGAACCTCAATATCGTGCCAGCGCCCAGACGAATCGACCGCCATGACATCCAGTTCAACGGAGCGCGCGCCCACCAGGCGCTTGAGGTCTTTCTGGGTCTCGGTGTGCACCACCTTCAGCCCTTCGATCCCCGTAACTATCCGCAGCGTGTCCTCCGTAAGTGGAATATCGTCGCGATAGATGACGCGCATGAAGTCGTCATCTATTGGCCTGAGCTTCTCGAGACGCTCAATGTCTTTTTGCCGATCACTCCCCTCCAGACCGCGGATGTTTAGGGTCTCGTTCTGAGCATGCACACCTGACGCCATAGCCCTCCCAACGCCTTTGTCACCGTGGAAAGAGTATAGCAAACGTTTGTTCGTAGTACAAATGTTCTGTTTGAGTTATTTTGGCGGCACGCGCGCTAGCGTTGGGCAATTAGGGGACACGCCCTTTTTGCCCAGCTGGCCAAAAAGGGCGTGTCCCCTAATTTCGCCACAGGGTGGAGCGCGCGGACGCGTTCTGACCGGTCCGCAGATCTGGCACGTCGCGGGCCCGGGATCGGTCGATATCGCGGACGCGTTCTGACCGGTCCGCAGATCTGGCACGTCGCGGGCCCGGGATCGGTCGATATCGCGGACGCGTTGACCGGTCCGCAGATCTGGCGCTTGGCGGGCCCGGCAGCCGTCGATATCGCGGACGCGTTGCGACCGGTCCGCCGGAAACGGCCCGCCTGCCGCCAGGCTGTTCGGCTCGCAGAGGTGCCGGGGAAGGTTGTCTGCGGGGTTTTCGGCCGCGCGAAATCCCGAACCGCTAGCAACTTCAGGTGCGCAAAACTACCCGGCACAAAAGTGCCGTGGTCCCTTCCGCTCCAACATCCGTACTGGGCTCGCTTGACTCATGTTTAGGAGCAGGGGCGATACCCTTTTGAAATGGGGATACACATGAACCTCGTGACCATTCGCAATTTCAAAAGGGTATCGCCCCTTTGAAATCAAGATCGATATGCGTCGCGCGAATCGTCCCCTGCTTCGAGGAGCCGAGGAGACGCGATATGACACCGAATCTCCGTGTCGCCTGCTTTTCGGCATGTTTGCACAGGTATGATGTATGCATCCACACTCTGAAAGGGCATGCCATGAAGCAAACAAGACTCAACAAGCTGCTGGCCACCTCCGTTACACTTGCGCTCACGCTGCAAGGGATTCTGCCCTTTGTCGCGCTAGCCACGGAGCGCACGGTTGAGTTGGAAAACCACACGATGCAAACCGACCAGACCATGGTCCTCCGTGACATCACAATCGACGGCGTAGACAGGCCCACCGCTGGCATCGAGCTCGACCAGAACGCCGTCGTTGTCGCCGAGAACGGCGCCAACTGGGAGATTCCCGTTATGTGGGTACGTGACGACCTTCAAATCGTCAGCGACGTGGCAGACGAAGTTCGAACCTATCTCCCAGTTCTCGCCTTCTATGTGCCACAAGACTACGCACTGGCAGAGGATGTGTTCACCGTTACCCTCTCAGACTCACTTTCTGAGTTGTTTGAAACCCACGAGATCATATCGGTCTACGACGCAGCCACTGACATCACGTACATTCTTCCCGCCTCGCTCAGAGACCTGTTTGTGAAAGCCCGGCGCGAGGAGGCATCCCCGCAACCTGCAATCGAAGAAATGGCCGCGCAGACCGAGACTGCGATCGCACAAGCCGACCTCCCCGTCGCTGCGCCGGAACGGCATGCAACCAGCGACATGGCACACGAAGTTGGCAATGACATGGCACACGTAGTTGGCAATGAAAGATCGCTCGTCGATATACACTGCGCACAGACGGCACGCGACGCCCTTTCCGACGAGGACCTCGAATGGCTCGTTGAGCTCATCATCGACCACCTAGAGCCGCAAGCGGTAAACCTCCTGCTCGACAAATTCCCGGCCTTCGACGCCGCCGCAATGTTTGGCGAGATTGGCGAGGAAATCAGCCTGTACGTCTTTTACCGAACGGGAGACAATGACGGTGCCGAAGAACACGGGGATACGGACGACACCCTCGCGTATGTAACTGCCCGTGCCAAAGAGATTGAGGGCGAGCTCAAGTACTGCTACATGCTTGCTGTGAACGTCGACAGTCTTCTGAAGAAAAACGATGATGGCAATCCCATACAAAATCCCAGTGATGGAAAATGCTCAATTATTCGTGAGGGTCAGGCAATGGAGACCTTCCAAAACACAATCGTGCGCGAGCTCTTCCAAACACTCATGTACGACTACAATCGCGCCGGCATGGCTGGTGCCACCAATCTCGATGACCTTCGCACGGATACAAAAGGCGATCTCATCTCCGAAGAGGCCGAGAAGCGCTATCTTGCACTCAGGTTCCCTTCCTGGTTCATTGAGGGCAGCGCCAGCGCTGTCGAGCAAGTCTATACGTACCGCAACCAGGCGTTCCAAGACCTTCGCAGGCTGCAGGGCGATGACGGCAGGTTTGGCACAGGAGAACTCAACTCAACATACACGACAGCACTGCTCATCGACACCTACGTTGGCGGGTACTTCAACGACGGTCGGTTTATGTACAACGACATTGGGTTCTCCGAAGGCGGAAAGGATTCCGATGGAGTCACAATCGACACAGAGCGTTCAAACTATGTGACGGGCTACCTCGCGACCCTCTACCTGTGTGAGCTCGCATCGCGCTATGCATACAACAACGAATCGTCGGTCAAGGTCGTGGACGGCGTGACGACCGTGGACTCCAACAGGCTTCGCGGAGGCCTTGACAACCTGCTCAAATGGATGCACGAGGACGATACATTGGACTCCCTCATTGCAACGATCTCGCCCAACGACAGCAACGGAAAGCCCCTCTACAAGGACGCCGCATCGTTCGAAGACCTGTTCATAAAGGGTGAGCAGGGATCCGATGGCATGTATAGGGGCGACAGCGAATCGCTGTCGTTCGTGACCACGCTGCTCAACTACCTCCTCTATCTGGATAACAATCTGCCAGAGGGTGAACATCCCACCGGATCCATCCTTGAGGACTTTAGCAAGCGGTATACGACGCCGCTCGACCAAAACAAGCAGGATTCCTCAGACTATTTGAAGATCATCGATTCCAACGAGTTGATTCCTTCTACCGTAAAGAGCGACACGCCTGAAATTGGCGGCGGAAAGTCTAATCCAGATACGCTGGGGGCGAGGACCGCGGATTCAAGCAACGAGCAGTCAGGGCAACAGGGGATTTCGCTGCCTGAAGCCACGACGACGGGCACACAAGCCGAGGCCGCCCATGACCTTGAGGATGAGGTCGAGCCCGCATCAGAGCCAGGGACGGAGCCCGCGCCTGCAATTGAGGTCGGGGCTCAGCCTGAACCTGTTGCCCAACCCGAACCGACGCCCGCGCCCGCGACTGAGGTCGAGGCTCAGCCTGACCCGGCCCAGGCCGAGCCAGAGGCCTGACAGGGTTTCTAACAACGGGGACAGAGGGCAGCAATCGACCAGCACGAGCAGTGCAAGGGCTACGGCCAGGCGGCGCCGGCATGGATAATCCAGTACTTCAGGTCCCACGGCGCCCCGCTTTCGCACCCATACAACTGGGACAGGCACCGTTGGGACAAATGCCTCCGGCAGAAGTGTCCCACCCTCACGGACTGGGCGCCAATGGGAAGACTTCCCATTGGCAACCGCTACTCTGCCACGAGCTCCTCGTCTGGCACGCCCATCTCTACCCGGTTGTACGACTCCCCTGCGGCGAACAGCTGGACCAGCGCGTCGTACTTCTCGTCGAGCTTGTCGGCAGGCCAGGTGAACACGTAGACCATCACGTTCTGCTTGTACTTGATGTCTGCGTAGACGTCTGCGTTTCCCGTGGGGGCAATCGTGCGCGCGATGCCGTCGCCTACGCACGAGGCCTTGCCGATATAGATCCCCGTGAAGGCCGCGGGGTCCTTTCCCAGCTCGACCTTGCCATAGCGGGCGATGGCGAAGCATCCGGGCAGGTCAAGCACACCAAGGCCGGCAATTGCGTCGCCCTCGCCCGAAGAAGCCAGCTGCTCCGCAAGCTGCTTCATGGAAAACGTGATCGTTGCAGACCCAAGGACCTTTCGCCTGGAGGCGTGGACCGCCTTGGCCATCTCCTGCTCGAGCTTCTTGCGCTCGAAGCCAGCCTTCTGCTCGTCGGCAAAACCGACTGCCTTGTCCTTTGCCTGCACAAGGAAACCAGGCACTTTGACCTTTGGCTTTGGGGCATCGGCAGCCTGCGGTTGGACGTTCTCGCCCGGCTGATCGGCATCGTCTGCCTCCTCCGCCTGATGAAGGAGCTCGTCGATGGGAACGACATCGGCAGCCTTGCTCATGAGCCCTTTTGCGGCGTCCAACATTGTGGCGAGGCTCTGCATGCTCTTTGCAATGTCTTCCGAATTGGCAACAAGGAACTTGATTCCGTCCGCCACAAGACCAGCAGCCTGAATGACCGCAGGGATGGCCTGCAGATAATTCATGAGTCCTCCCCTCGAAAGACCACTTACCACACAGGTAGGAGTTTAGGTGAAAGGCTTTCGCTGCCCCGAATCAACCTGTGACGTATCGGCGAAATAGGCTGTTGGTCAGATTGCAGAGTTTCCGTCGGGGAAATTAAGGGACACGCCCTTTTTTGGGCTCTTCGCCACGATGTGTGGGCGTCATTCCCGTGAAATAGCAGGTGGCACGCCACTTTCCCGGTAGGATTTTCGGTGCGAATCGTAAGTCCTGAGAAGGGGGTCGGTGGCGTGCGCATCAACAAGC
>CACXFC010000269.1 GCA_902766835.1 uncultured Coriobacteriaceae bacterium
AAGCGCTCCGAGATGGAGAAGTTCGCCCGCGGCGAGGCCGTGCTTGCCGACACCAGCCACGACGGCGAGGGCAACTGGCGCGCCAACGACCTGGCCGACCGCAAGGTGCGCCTGGGATAATCGAGCAAGACAGACTTTGTGCGGGGGCAGGCGGCTGGTCTGCCCCCGCTTCTTAGCGAGAGGACATGCGATGGAGCTCTTTGCGCCCGTCAACAAGATCATTCCGTTTTCCCTGGTTGATGGCCCGGGGTCGCGTTGCTCGATATTCCTGCAGGGATGCAACATCGCCTGTGCCTACTGCCACAACCCCGAGACGCAGAACCTCTGCCGCAATTGCGGGCTATGCGTGGAGCAGTGCCCGGCCGGCGCCCTGCAGAAGCTGGACGGTCACGTGCGCTGGAACAAGGAGGCCTGCGTGCAGTGCGACACCTGCATCCACGTGTGCCCGCACAAGGCCAGCCCCAAGGTGGAATGGCTCACGCCTGATGACGTCTTTGAGACCGTCAACTCCTACCAGCCCTTCATCCGGGGCATTACGGTCTCGGGCGGCGAGTGCATGCTGCACCCCGATTGGATGCGCGAGCTGTTCTCACGGTGCCGCGCGGCAGGACTGGGCACGCTCATCGACAGCAACGGCTGCGTCGACTTCACTGCGCACGAGGACCTGCTCGACGTGGCTGACGGCGTGATGCTGGACGTGAAGGGGTGGGACCCCGAGGTGTTCAGGTGCCTTACCACGGGTGACGTCAGCACGGTGAAGCGCAACCTTGCCCTGCTTGCCGAGCGAGGCAAGATCGAGGAGCTGCGCATTGTGGTGGTGCCGGAGCGCAACGACCCCGAGGACACCATCGCCGGCATCGCGCAGACCCTGGGCGAGGCTGTGGGCACCACGAAGCTCAAGCTCATCAAGTTCCGCCCCTTTGGCGTGGTAGGCGAGCTGGCCAGTGCCACCTCCCCCACCGACGAGCGCATGGCAGAGCTCGAGCAGCTAGCCCACGACGCTGGTTTTGCCACCGTAGAGATTCGCTAGCTGGGATGACGTGCATTGGGGCAAAAAAGGGCGTGTCCTTTAATTGCCCCAACGTGCGCATCCACGCTATGCATCCAGTGTCGCGCGCAGGCGCTGCTTGGTCTCCTCATCTGCAAACGATGCATCGACGGCATTGCGCATCAGGCGCAAGGCGTCGGTTTCGGTAAGCCCTATGGCCTCCCCCAGCAGCAACAGCTCGCGCCCCACCCAGGTGTTGGACACCGAGCAGTTGTCCGAGTTGATGGTCACGTTGACGCCGGCGTCAAGCATTCTCTTGAGCGAGCCCGCATGCTGGTACGACTGAAGCGCCCCCGTCTGAACCTCGGAGGTAAAGCAGACCTCGATGGGCACCTGGCGACGCACCAGCTCGGACACCAACTCGGGGTCCTCGATGGCCCTCACCCCGTGGCCTATGCGGCTCGCACCCATCGCAAGCGCATCCCACACGCTCTGCGGGCCATCCGCCTCGCCGGCATGAATGGTGAAGGGCACGCCCAGCTCGCGTGCGCGCGCAAACACCGGCTCGAAGTCCCTTGTGGGAAAGAGCGCCTCGGCACCGGCAAGGTCGAGCGCCACCACCTCGTTGCCCAGATACTCGGCGGCAAGCTCCACCGTCTGGAGGTTTGCCGCGAGGTTGTTGTCACCGCGCATGCAGCACAGAATCAGCCGAGCCTCGAACGGCGAGCGCCTCAGGCCCTCGATTGCTGCCTCAACCACCTCGCGCTGCGTAAGGCCCTGCTCGCAGAGCGACTGCGGCGCAAAGCGCAGCTCGGCATACAGGTAGCCCTGCTGGTGCAGCTCCTCCTGCAGCAGGTAGACGCACTCACAGATCTGCTCGCGCGTCTGCAGAAGCGAAAGTGGGAACTGGAACTTGTCCAGGTACTCGTTGAGGTCCTCGCACTCGTCTCCCACCGAGAGGTGGTCGAAGACCTCGGCGTCGGACATGGAGAGCGGCTCGCCCGCAATCTGGGCAAGGCGCCTTGCAGCCGGCACGCTTATCGAACCATCGAAGTGCAGGTGCAAATCGACAAGCTTGCCATGCAGCGCCGCCAAATCAACCGACATACAACATCCTCCGAACTTTTGGAACTATTCTGCCGAGTCAGCCGCCTCGACCTCGCGCATCGCGTGAATCGCATTGAGGGTGACAAGCGCCTGCGCGAGCTCTACCTGCCCGGGAGCCGACGCCTTGCCCAGCGCGCAGAACGTGAGGGCACTGCCGAATACCTCGCCGGTAAGGCGCGTTGTCTGCCCGGCCGTTCCCATCGCCATGGTGAGCAGGGGCACCTCGAGCTGCTCGCGTGCGCGCGCCGTTGCGCGCATGAGTGCATGGGCATCCTGCGAGCGGCGGGCCATGACTGCCAACTTGGGTACGTCAGCGCCAAGCTCGGCCATGTGGAGCAGCAGCCGCTCCATCTCGTCCTCCGCAGGCGTCTCGCTGAAGTCGTGGCACGAGACGATGACATAGATGCCACGCGCATGGGCAGCCTCAACAAGCGAGGTGACGGCAGCGTCGCCAATCCAGGTCTCGATGTCCACGAAGTCGGGCTGGCACGTCCCGAGCACGCCGCTCAGCAGGGAAGCATAGGCGGCTGCATCAAGCTCTACCTGGCCACCCTGGCCCTTGGTGCGCACCGTGAGGATGATGGGCGTCCGCGGGCAGGCGGCACAGAGCTCCTGATACGCAGCGGCCACGGCCTGCACGTCATCTACCTTGGCAAAGAAGTCCGCGCGCCACTCCAGGCAGTCCACACCGGCTTCGATGGCCTTATGCGCCGTGGCTACCAGCGCAGCGGAATCCGCACCCATCAGAGAGACGATGGTCTTCGGACGCCCCTCGCCAATGCGCAAACCTTTGATATCGAGAACCTTCATTACCGCTCCCCTCGCATGGCCGACCTCCCATGGTACTACGAGGAGCGCCAGCGTGCACTGGGGGCACACCCCTGAAGATAGGTCAAGCGGGGTTGCAGTGGCTGCATCGGCTAACTCAGTGGGCAATTAAGGGACACGCCCTTTTTGCCCCGCGGGGCAAAATGGGCGTGTCCCTTAATTGCCCCTCGTATACCAACTGCACATAACTCATTTTAGGAGGAGGGATGCGCTCCCCGTGCAAGCCATGCCGTACAATGCGGAGGTGAAGAACCATCCGCAACAGATACCGGATGAAAGCCCATGACCGCACGCTACTGGAACCATAACTCCGCCTACTATCCGTGGGTCATCGCTCAGACCCACGGCTGCAGGCGTGTGCTCGACGTGGGATGCGGGACCGGCGAGCTTGCGCTCATGCTTGCGCGCGACGGCCACAGCGTTGTTGGCATCGACCCTTCCGAGGAGTGTGTCGCGGCGGCACGAAGCAGGGCGGGCAATGCGGATGCACGCTTCGTATGCGCCTTGTTCGAGGACTTTTGCACCGATGAGCCCTTCGACGCCATCACCTTTGTCGCGTCTCTCCACCACATGGACATGGAGCGGGCATTAGCAAGGACGAAGGCACTCCTCGCACCCGGCGGCGTGATTTGCGTCGTTGGTCTGGCATCGCCGTCAACGCCACTCGACCACGCAGTCGAGGTGCTGCGCGTTGTTCCCAGCTGGATCAGCTCGCGGCTGCACCACATGAGAACCTCGGAAGAGCTAGGGGTCCCAACCTCGTACGACATGCCTACGATGGCACAGGTGAGAGAGGTCGCATCAAGGCTGCTTCTGGGCGCCTCCCTTCGCCTCAGCCTTCACTGGCGCTACCTGCTCTCGTGGAGAAAGGCCTAGACCATGCTCATAAGGTGGGAAGATGGATTCGAGATGCGCGTTGACGTCAGCGGCGAAGCGGTGACCATATCCGCCAACCGCGAGGGGCTGGCTTCCCTGGCAAACATACTCACGGACCTTGCCAAAGAGGAGGCAGGCGCCCATGTTCACCTCGATGAGCACAATTCTTTGGAGGATGGCTCGGTAGAGCTCATCATCGAGAGGACCAGCTAGCTGCTGTTCTGGCCGCGTTCCGGTCGATGCCGGCGGACCAGTCATCCACTGGTCCGTCTGCGGTAACGCGGCGCGCACCTTGTCGGCGCAATGCGACGTAGAATGCCATCAACAGGACTCGGCAGAAACCGAAGGAACACCATGCAAAACCGCTACACGGGCGACATTGGGGACTTCAGTAAGCTTGGGCTGCTGAGGGCTCTGGAGGCCGCGGGACTTTCGATTGGGCTCAACTGGTACCTGACGCCTGATGAAACTCACAACAGCGACGGCCGACACATTGGCTACCTCTCCCAAGAGCAGTTCCGTGCCTGTGATGAGGGTCTGTGGCTCGGCCTTAAGGCAATCGTCGACGCGGGCGAGCGCCAGATACGGCACATGGAAACCGACGGCATCCTGCGCGCCACCTTTTACTCCGCGTGCCTCGACTTCAGGGGACTTAAGAAGCCGGAGAGGATTGCGCGGCGCTCCGAATGGTTCGCGGCATCGCTTGCGGTCATGGCCGGCAATGACATCGTCTGCGTGGACCCAGACAATGGCCTGGTCGTTCCCTCCGCAAAGGGAGGTCCGCGGGAGAACAAGTACGTCCTGCCCTCCGAACTAGCCGCCTATTACGCACAAGGTGCCACGGTCATCTGCTACCAGCACAAGGCCAGGAGAAAGGACCCCTTCTACGCTGAGCGATTCGAGGGGCTACTCGCCAACGGTGACTTCCCCGGCGCAAGTGGCCTCGCGCTCAAGTTCAAGACCACCTCGCAGCGCTACTACCTATTCCTCATCCAACCCAGACATGCAGACGTGGTCGAGGGGGTCGCAAGCGAGCTGCTTGCAGGCCCTTGGGGCAAACACTTCTGCCCGCTGCAGTTCAAAGGGGCAATACCCTTGCCCCTATAGATGGGTCAGTAATTAGGGGACACGCCCTTTTTTGCCCCGCGGGGCAAAAAAGGGCGTGTCCCCTAATTACCTAGTGCACCCTTACCGCCTACCGGCACGCCTCCATTGCACGCTACTCGCGTCGCGTGCCGTTGCCGCTTGACACATCCTCAGGGGCAGGAGTGTCACCCCTTTGAAATGCCCCTTTGAAAGGGACACTTACGTCTCGCCTACAGGAACAGGACTCCTAGCAGGAAGCAGGCTTGGGCAACGGCGTTGATGCCCTGCTCTATCCAGTTGCCGCGCGTGTCATAGCGGTCGAAGTGCCTTGCGCAGAAGATCATGGCGCACATTCCTGCAAGCGTTGCCACAAAGCATGCCACCGAGGGAAGGCGCACGGCACCTTGCAGCAATTGGCGCACCGCCTCCCTATTGGTGGTAGCAAGGCCCACCGCCATCAACACAAAGCCAACCGGCATAAGATACCTGAGCTGTGCGCCCAGCAGTTGCACATCCTTGCTACGCAGAGCAATGAGCAGCTTCCATAGCACCTTCCCCAGCCCCGCCAAGACGCATATGAAAGCACCTACGGAGAACACGGGACTTCCCAGGCGCATGCCCAGCACAACGGTGGCTACGCCGAAGAATATGACGGGCAGGGCGTCAACTGCGGCAAGCTGCCACCCAAACGACTCTTTCTGCCTCATGCCACGAGCCATGCGTATTCTTCACGCTATAGAGCGGAACGAACGGGATCATGATGGGCGTGGCGCGTACGTAACGCTGATAGGCCGGGTCTGCACCATAGGTTCGGTCCTGACGCAGCTCAAGCCTGCGTGCACCGCCGAACATGACGTAGATGATGCCCACATACCCCAGCAGGGCCACCAGCCACTGGGCAACGCCCTGGTAGATGGGCAGGCCTCCCACGAACACGCCCGTCCAGAAGAGCATCTCGCCAAAGTAGTTGGGACAACGCACGATGCGATAAAGGCCCGTGTCAACAAAGCGGCGCGGGTTGACCTTCTTGGCGGCATTCTTCTGCACGTCGGCAAGCGTCTCGATTACGAGCCCAGCCACACTGATGATCAGGCCCGCAATGAGGAACCCATCCAATTCATGTGCCACACGCCCAATAGAACATCAAAGACTATAGTGGTTTGTGCACATGGGATCGGCTTCGAAGCCGAATCTGTCGGGTGCGACAAATGACTCACCCTACAGACTCGGCCCAAAACCACTGCATAAGGCCGGAATTGTCGGGTGAGTCAGCCGTCTCACCCGACAATTCCGGCCTCAGCAGGAAAAAACGCACACGGATGTGCCACAAGAACCGACCCCAAGGCACATCAGCGGGCAAAAACGCACACGGATGTGCCGAAAGAACCGACCCCAAGGCACATCCGTGTGCGAGTATCACTGCGATTATCGCAGGTAGATGGTCTAGGCCAGATCTTCGCCGTTGCTGGCGATGACCTTCTTGTACCAGTAGTAGGAGTCCTTCGGCTCGCGGTGCAGGTCGCCGTTGCCGTCGTTGTCCTTGTCCACGTAGATGTAGCCGTAGCGCTTCTTCATCT
>CACXFC010000270.1 GCA_902766835.1 uncultured Coriobacteriaceae bacterium
GACGCCCATGCCGTCGATGATGCAGTCGATCTTGCCGGCGTTGAGGGCGGGGATCAGGCCGTCCCAGTCGACCTTGATGAAGGTGACCGTCCAGCCGTACTTGTCGCCAATCATCTGGGCGATCTTGGTGTCATAGCCGCCCACGTAGCCGCTGCCGTCAGAGAGGGCGATGGCGCCGTTGGAGTCGTCGGTCTGCACCCAGCTGTGCGGGGCGTAGTCGCAGTCGGAGCCCACGCGCAGGGTAGCGCCCTCGCCCCAGGCCTCGCCGCTGGCGGCGGCGTCACCCGAGCCAGACGAAGAGCCGCCGCAGCCCACAAGGCCAAGGCTGGCCGCAGAAAAGAGTCCGGCGCCGGCGATCTTGATGAAGTTCCTTCTAGAGAGCGTTCCCATGTTCTCCTCCTTGGTGGTGAGCCGGCCCACGCCATGCTCGCTTCGCACTCGTCTGTCCCTGCAGACGTTTGCATAAATAATAAGACGAAGCAAGACGTATTAGGTTGTATTATCACACCGAATCGGGCAAAGAGGAGAATTGCCCATGCGAGCGGGGATTGTGTCAGGGGAACGGAGGTGGTGACACACCCGAGGGGCAAAAAAGGCTCCCTTAATTGCTCACTGAGTTAGCCAATCTGTGCCAGGGTGCCCATGCGAGCTGGGAGTCTTAGATATCAAACATGTAGCGCGAGCCAACCAGGTACTTGCTGCTTACGCAGAGGGTCTTACCGTCCTGGTCAAGGAAGACTACGTGCTCGAAGAAGAGCGGGTCGCCAATGGCAATGTCGAGGTTCTTGGCCATGGCGGCGCTTGCGAGGGCAACCTCGATGGTGCTGGAAGCGCAGGAGGTGGGAACGCGCCCGCTGCCCTCGCGCAGGGCCGCGAAGAACGAGGTGTTCTCAAGATCGCAGGTAAGCAGGAACTCGAAGCCGTCGTAGGGGAGCAGGTTGTGCTCCTCCATGATAGGGATGCCGTCGGCGGTGCGCAGGCGCGAGACATAGACGAACTTGTCGTGACCGGGCCCAAAGAGGCGCTGCTCCTCGGTGCGGGCGGGCACTACGCGACGCTCGATGACGTGCGCGCCTGCCTTCATGCCCATCTCGGCGCACACGTCGGTGAAGCTCTCGATGGTACTGCACTGGCGGATCTTGCGGGTCATCTTGCGCTGGTTGACGTAGGTTCCCTTGCCCTGGCGCTTGGTGAGATACCCTTCGCCCACAAGCTCCTCGATGGCGCGCCGCACGGTGACGCGGCTGACGGAATAGAGCTGCGACAGCTCGGCCTCTGACGGAATGCGCTGTCCCGATGCATAAGTTCCCGAGGAAATCTCAGCCTTGATGTCCTCGAGCACCTGCTGATACAGCGGCGTTAGCGAGTTGTCGTTCAACTTCATGGAGCTTGCTCCTTCTGGCGGTACTGGCTTATCCAATAAGCCCAACAATTCTCTCACGTGCTCCAGTGTAGCGCGCCGCACAACAACTATTGAACAATATATAGGCATGCGCTACAGCTTCGGGTGCGATTGGCGAAACGCTCCCGTCAACTGGGACGAACGCCTCCGGCAGGAGTGTCCCGGTTGGGACAGATGCCTCCGGCAGGAGTGTCCCGGCTGGGACAGATGCCTCCGGCAAGAGTGTCCCGGCTGGGACAGGAGCCTCCGGCGGGGGCGCACCGGGCGGTGCATGTCTCATGTCGTATGGGGGATGTCATAACTGAAAGCCCCGCCAGATGAAAGAAGGTGTATCCTCGTAACACGTGAATCCCGCGTGGTTAGCCACGTATGACTCTTGTTGAGGGGAGAACCTCATGCGGAAAACGCGCAAGCTCGCAGCGCTTATCATTTGTGCTCTTGTTGCCTGCGTGATCATCACCGGTTGCGGCAAGAAGGAAGCCAAGGACTACCGCCAGAACTTCGCCGGTACCTGGGAGGCCATGGAGATGTCGGGCGATGGCAACCAGAGCTCCGCAAGCGACTTCGAGAAGCTCAAGGGCTATGGCCTGGGCGTGTACCTCGAGCTGCGCGAAGACGGCACCATGGCGCTCGAGACCTTCGGCTCAGCACAAGAGGGCACGTGGGAGGCACCCAAGGAGCGCGCCGGCACCATCACCATGAGCGGCCAGAAGATCGACATGAACCTCAGCCGCGACAACATCCTGACCCTTACCCAGGAGAACTCCAAGATTGGCTTCAAGCAGATCGACCCCTCGCAGAAGCTGGTCAATGTGGCGCCCGACGCCGTCGAGCCCACCGTGGAAGAGACCTTCCAAGAGGGCGAATAGCCACCCCGCTCATGCCCGCTGAGCACGAAAACCCTGCCCGCCTGGTCATAGACGACGAGGCACTTCTGCCAGAGCCCGGCCCTTGGCTGCCCACCGCGCAGCAGATTGCCTCGGCTCTGGCTATTCTTGCGCTTGCGAGCCCCGCCATGCTGGGCGGCATGCCCGTTCTTCCGGTGACCATCGAGGACGAGCGCCGCCGGCACATGGACGAGATCCAACAGATCAGCGAGTCGACGGTGGGCGTCCACCAGGACGTGAGCGCCGCCGAGGCATCGCTTGCCCTCTCGCAGCGTCGCCTGGCTGCCGCTACGCGCGAGGTGGAGCAGACCCATGCCCGCGTGGTGAGCGAGGCGGACGTGGTGCATGCGGCCAAGAGGGTTATGGCGGGCGAGGTCTCGCCGCACCAGCAGCGCAACTTCCGCAATGCCCTGGGGCGGGTGGCAAACGACTCGGTGGACCTCTACATCCTGCTCGACGACGAGGCGGCGCAGCGCGAGGCGGAAGCGGCCGAGCAGCAGCTTGGCGCCTACGACGAAGAGATGGATGACGAGGCCTGGCTCAGCGAGTGGGAGTAGCGGTCCAAGGGCAATTAAGGGACACGCCCTTTTTTGCCCCGCGGGGCAAAAAAGGGCGTGTCCCTTAATTGCGGAAAGAGGCATGTCCCTCGTGCACGCCCTACGCGATGGCGGAATACATCATGTACAGCGCGGCACAGGTGATGAAGCCCTCGATGTAGCCCCTGACCTGCTGCCAGCGCTCGCGGCTGGCAAGGCGCATGAACAGGTAGGCCACCAGCATGATGATGGAGACGTCCATGAACATGAAGGTACGGTCGCCCGAGGCGAACAGCGTGGGGGAGAAGCCCATGGCCACGCGCGTGCCCATGCCGCCAAAGTAGATCATGCCGTTGAACAGCAGGTCGTGGATGTCGTCCTTGTACAGGCAGATGAGGCCGAGTGCAATGCAGATGACCACGGCTCCCTGCGTCAGCGGCGACGAGATGCCGCGCTGGCCTTCCCACAGGTCAAGCGGGTAGAAGAACACACCAATCCGGTACACGTACTTCGAGACCACGGGCACCACATACAGGCCAAAGAGGTACACCAGAAGCGGCACCGTGGTGAACAGGCGCTGCCAGACGGGCAGGCGCTTGGCCCACCCGGCAAGGGCGAGCACCAGGCACAGCACCAGGAAGTAGGCGTTGTGCGTGAAGAGGTAGCGGTTGTAGGTGGAGACAAAGCCCAGGTAGAGCTTCTCGAGGACCGAGAACGTGGCGAAGGCCGGGAAGTCGTGGGCGGTGGCCGATGCGGTGCGCAGGGCGTTGCCCGGGCAGAAGGCCATCCAGCCAATCCAGAAGAGCGAGACCGCAATCTGGATGACCGAAAGGGTGATGGGGCGCTGGTCAAGCTTGGCCAGAATCAGCCACACCACGCCGGTCACCAGGCAGACGATGCCCAAAAGCTCGGCGTTTGCGCCAAATACCAGCGCAATGACGGCCAGCACCATCTGCCACCACTTCACGGTCTCGCCGCGGAAGAGGCGCACCTGCGTGAGCGTGATGTAGAGCACGCCCGCCAGCGGCCACGAGTAGTTGATGGCGGTGGCCACGATGCCGGCGTTGTCGAAGTCGTGCATGTTGTAGCAGCACAGCAGCAGCGCAATCACCCACGAGAGGCGCAGGTCGCGCCTGCGGTTGAACAGCTCCTGCAGGCAGTGGTAGATGCAGGCCAATATGGCCAGATCAAGTGGCAGGAAGGTCTGCGGGTAGCGGCAGACCAGAAGCAGCACCGCCTCGATGGCCGTGCGCGACGACCACTGCTGGTAGTGCAGGATGGAAAACTCCACCACGCCACGACGCAGCGAGATCTCGCGGTACACGAGGAAGTCGCTGTCGAACATGTTGATGTAGAGGTGGTAGAGCAGCGAAAACGCAAGCAGCGTGATCAGCGGCAGAAGGCCCGCCAGGCTCAGGCGGCGCCTGGCCGGCGCGCTGGGGGTTGCCTCGGCTGATGCTTGCGGTGCTGCGTGGCGGCGCACCCGGGTTGCTTCCTCGGCCATGTGCCTTACGCCTCCTCGGCAATGATGTAGAGCGGGCGATGCTTGACCTCGGCATAGATCTTCGAGATGTAGATGCCGATGGTGCCAATGCCCAGGATCTGGATGCCGCCCAGGAACGTGATGACACACACCAGCGACGGCCAGCCCGCAACCGGGTCGCCGAAGAAGAGGGCGCGCACGAAGATGAACAGCAGGAAGAGCAGCGCCAGTATCGACATGAAGACGCCGATGAGCGAGATGACCTCAAGCGGCCAAGTGGAGAAGGCGATGATGCCATCGATGGCGTAGCGCACCAGGCCAAAGAAGCTCCACGAGGTGGTGCCGTGCTCGCGCTCGATGTTCTTGTAGCCAATCCACTCGGTGTCGTAGCCTACCCACATGAACAGGCCCTTTGAGAAGCGGCCGACCTCGGGCATCGAGCAGACGTCGGTCACCATGCGCCGCGTCATGACCCTGAAGTCGCGCGCGCCGTCCTTCATGTTTGCGTCGGAGACCTTGCCCATGAAGCCGTAGAAGCGGTGGGCAAACCAGCTGCGGATGGGCGGCTCACCCTCGCGGGTCTGACGGTAGGCCGCCACGGCGTCGCAGCCTCCCTGCGACATGCGCTCGCACATCTGGGGGAGCAGCTCGGGCGGGTCCTGAAGGTCGGCGTCCATCACCGCCACGTGCGTGGCCCCAAGGTCGAGCGCACGGCGCATGCCGGCAAGAAGGCCCGCCTCCTTGCCAAAGTTACGCGAGAACGAGAGGTAGTGCCAGCGCTGGTCGGCCTGGTTGAGCTGGCGCATGAGCGCCAGGGTGCCGTCAGTGGAGCCATCGTCCACAAGTACGTACTCAACGGGCTCGCTCGCATACGGGGCGAGGTCGGCCTCCACGGCGGTCAGGCGCTCGTGGAAGTGCGGAAGGGATTCCGCCTCGTTGTGGCAGGGGACGACAATGACAAGGTGCATGGGCTTTCCTTCTTTATGAAATGCAGACGTGCCGCGGGTGCAGCACGTCTGATGGTACCAGTTTGTGGCGGCCAGCTGTTGCTACAGGGCGGCCTTGAAGGCGGCCAGCAGGTCGTCGAACGACTCGTAGGCAGGCAGGTCGGGGTTGTCGGCCATGATCTGCTCGGTGGAGCGGAACAGGAACCCAGCCTTGCTCGCGCGGATCATGGCGAGGTCGTTGAACGAGTCGCCGGTGGCGATGGTCTCGAAGCCAATGGACTGCAGTCCGCGCACCGTGGTGAGCTTCGACTCGGGGCAGCGCATGCGGAAGTCCTCAACCATGCCGTCGTCGCCCACCACGAGCGAGTTGCAGAAGATGGTGGGCCAGCCGAGCTTGGCCATCAGCGGCTTGGCAAACTCCTCGAAGGTGTCGGAGAGGATGATGACCTGCGTGAGGCTGCGCAGCTCGTCGAGGAACTCCTTGGCGCCGGGCAGCGGGTCGATGGTGGCAATGACGTCCTGGATCTCCTTCAGGCCCAGCCCATGCTCGCGCAGGATGCCCAGACGCCAGTTCATGAGCTTGTCGTAGTCGGGCTCGTCGCGGGTGGTGCGACGCAGCTCGGGGATGCCGCTTGCCTCCGAGAACGCAATCCAAATCTCGGGGACGAGCACGCCTTCCATGTCGAGGCAACAGACGTTCATGGCGGTTCCTTTCGTGGTGGGGCTTGGTCGTTGGGTGGTTGGGCCTATGGGGTGGTGCCACCCTGCGGTGGCACCATGGTGTGCTTACGTCATTCTGACGGATACGCCCTGCTCGCTGGCGCGCAAGGTGCGCACCCACAGATTGGGCATCGCCGCGCGGGCCGCGTCCTCAACGCTCTGGGCGCTGCGGTTGCTGTCGCAGATGGCCAGCATCGTGGCGCCCGAGCCTGAGATGAGGAAGGTCACCGCCCCTGCGCCCAGAGCACAGGCCTGCAGGCGCTCGTAGTCGGGGATGAGCGGTGCGCGGTAGGGCTCGTGGATGCGGTCGTGGCAGCAGGCGGCAATCTCGGCCGAGTGGCCCAGCGCCAGCGCGCTCACCATGGCCAGGCAGCGGCCCACCTGCCACGAGACCGAGCCCATGGGCACCATGGAGGGCAACGCCTTGCGCGCGTCGGCGGTAAGGACTCGGTAGGGCGGCGCCATGCAGACAAAGCGCAGGTTGGGGGCAACCACCCAGCGTGTGGTCACGGTCTGCTCGTCCTCCACGTAGCTGCTGACCAGCCCACCCATGACGGCTGGCGCCACGTTGTCGGGATGCCCCTCGATGCGTGTGGCAAGGCTCGCCGTGAAGGCGCGGTCAAGATCGAGCCCCGCAAGCGCCTGAGCTGCGGCGATGCCGGCAATCACGCAGGTCGAGCTTGAGCCGAGGCCGCCGGAGCTGGGAATGGGGCACTCCTCGTGGATGTGGAGCGCCTGCGAGGGTACCCCCAGCTCGTCGCAGGCGGCGAGGTAGGAGGTCCACACCAGGTTGTCGGGGCCACAGAGCTTCTCGTCGCAGCCCGTGATGAGCAGCTCGTCTGCGGGCGTGAAGGTGTAGTTGGCCGACAGGCTCAGCGCAAGGCCCAGCACGTCGAAGCCCACGCCCAGGTTGGCCGTGGTGGCCGGGACGCGCACGACCACGCTGTTTTGCGGGGCATCAGCCGTCATTAGAAGACCCTTGCGCAGGCGGCCTCGACGAACGCAGCCATTTCGTCCTGGTTGCACACGTCGGGATGCAGGATGGGGGCGGTGCGCAGGCCCGAGAGCTGCGCGGGCGCCTCCACGCCGGTGAGCTGCTGGAGGGCGTCCATGCAGGCAAAGCCGTCCATGCCGTCGGTGTTGGTGCCGAGTGCTGCCAGCACGTCGGCGCTGAACTTGTAGGGGTTGGCCGTGGAGAGGCAGACGCGCTGGCGTCCCTCGGCGGCGCGGCGGTCGATGACGCACTTGCCCACGGCGGTGTGCGGGTCAATCAGCACGTGCTCGCGCTCCCAGGTGGAGCGGATGGTCTCGCGGGTGTCGTCGTCGGTGGCAAAGCCGCAGGTAAAGATCGCACGCATGCGGTCCATCACGTCGGTGGGAAGGGTGTAGACGCCCTTGGTGGAAAGCTCGCCCATCCAGCCGGCCACGCGCTCGCAGTCGCCGTCGGTCAGGTAGTACAGCAGGCGCTCGAGGTTGGAGGACACCAGGATGTCCATGCTGGGGGAGATGGTCTTCACAAACTCGCGGCGACGGTCGTAGGTGCCGGTCTCGATGAAGTCGGTCAGCACCTTGTTGGTGTTGGAGGCCACGATGAGCTGGCCCACAGGAAGGCCGAGGCACTTGGCGTAGTAGCCGGCCAGCACGTCGCCGAAGTTGCCGGTGGGCACGCAGTAGTCAACCGCGTCGCCCAGCTTGATGGCCCCGCGCTTTACCAGCTGCGCATAGGCATCCATGTAATAGGTGACCTGCGGAACCAGGCGTCCCACGTTGATGGAGTTGGCGCTGGAGAGCACCGTGCCTGCCGCGGCCAGGCGCTCGTTGACCTGCTTGTCGGCGAAGATGCGCTTGACCTGGGTCTGGGCGTCGTCGAAGGTGCCGCGGATGCCCGCCACGGCCACGTTTGCGCCGCGTTGGGTGGCCATTTGCAGGTGCTGGATGTCGCTCACCTTGCCGTCGGGGTAGAAGACGGTCACGCCGGTGCCCGGCACGTCGGCAAAGCCCTCGAGGGCAGCCTTGCCGGTGTCGCCGGAGGTGGCGGTGACGATCATGACGTTGTGGCCGTTGCCCTCGCGCGCGACGCTCATGAGGCGCGGCAGCATCTGCAGGGCCACGTCCTTGAAGGCGCAGGTGGGGCCATGGTAGAGCTCAAGCAGCCAGTCGGCGCCCAGCGGGGTGAGCGGCGTGACGGCGGGCGTGTCGAAGTTCTCGCCATAGGCGCCGGCAACGCAGGTGGCAACCTCGTCTGCCGTGTAGTCGGACAAAAGCGTTGACAGCACGTCGCGGGCGGTGGCGTGGTAAGACTGCCCAGCGATGTGGGCAAGGTCAAGCTTGGTCGCGCCAAGCTGGTCGGAGACATACAGGCCGCCGTCGGGGGCAATGCCCGTCAGGATAGCTTGCTTGCTTGTTACGACCTCGTCTTTGCTGCGCGTGCTGTGATACAACGTTTCCACGGTGGGTCTCCTCGTATGTTTTGATGGAAGTCCTGCTTGCAAGTATCATAACCTCGCTTGGGCACGTACCATACCCGTGTCACACAAACGAAAGATTGGATATACATGAAGATTGCCATTCTGGGCTATGGCACCGTGGGCCGCGGGGTCGACACCATCGTGTCGGGCCTCGAGGGCGTCGAGGTCACGCGCATTCTCGACCTGCCCGACCGGTGCACAGAGCCTCGCATGACATCTGATTACGCCAGCATCGTCTCGGATCCTTCCATCGAGGTGGTCCTGGAGTGCATGGGTGGCCTCGAGCCTGCGCATACCTTCATCATGCAGGCACTTCAGGCTGGAAAGTCGGTCGTCACCTCCAACAAGGCCGTCGTGGCGGCGCACTTCGACGAGTTTGTGCGCACGGCAGAGCGCAACGACGCCTGCCTGTTCATCGAGGCTACCTGCGGTGGCGGCATCCCCTGGATCGCAAGCATTCTGAAGGTGCGCCGCATCGACAAGATCTCGAACATCTCGGGCATCATGAACGGCACCACCAACTTCATCGTGGACGCCATGATCAAGGAGGGCGCCGACTTCGCCGAGACCCTCGCGCGCGCCCAGCATCTGGGCTATGCCGAGGCCGACCCTTCGGCCGACATCGACGGCATCGACGTGAAGAACAAGACGATCATCGCCACGAGCGTGGCCTTCAGCTGCGCCTGCACCTCCGAGGTGCCGGTCACGGGCATCCGCACGCTCACCAAGGCCGACCTCGACCTCTTTGCCGCAAAGGGGCTTGTGGTCAAGCTGCTGGGCCGCGCGGTGCAGCGCAACGGCCGCTATGCCGCCAGCGTCGAGCCCGTGGCGCTGCCTGCCCGCTCGCTTGAGGCCAACGTTGCCGCCAACTTCAACATCGTCTCGCTCAAGGGCGCCACGGTGGGTCCGCTCAAGTTCTATGGCCAGGGTGCCGGCAGCCTGCCCACGGGCAATGCCATGGTACAGGACGTGCTCGACTATGCCGCAGGTACCAGGCCCCGCTACGACTTCTCGCGTCCCCTGGACTTCGATCCGGCGCTTCTTGCGTGCGACTACGTGTATCGAACTACCATGCCCAAGCCAGACGACGCGGAGCCCTTTGCCCAGGGAGCCTGGCTTGTGCGCAACACCGACCCCGCCTCGGCACGCGCGCTGTTCGAGCAGGCGCTTGCCCAAGACCCCACCAGCTTTATGGCGGCACTGCCGCAGGAGGACTAGCTACACATGATTAAGGTTGCAAAGTTTGGAGGCTCCAGCGTCGCTGACGCGGGGCAGTTCAAGAAGGTCCGCGACATCGTGCGCTCCGACCCCGACCGCCTCTACGTGGTGGTTTCCGCGTCGGGCAAGCGCTTTGACGAGGACAACAAGATCACCGACCTGCTGCTTCTGGTCAACGCCCACATTGCCTACCACGTGGACTGCACCTCGCTGCTCAAGGACATCGAGGACCGCTTCGTCGAGATCGCCGAGGAGCTGGGCGTGAAGTACCCCATTCGCGCGAAGTTCGAGGAGTTCTCGTCGGTCATCAAGAGCCTCTCGCCCGAGTACATCGTGAGCCGCGGCGAGTGGTTTACCGCGCGCCTCATGGCCGAGTACCTGGGGATGCCC
>CACXFC010000271.1 GCA_902766835.1 uncultured Coriobacteriaceae bacterium
AGGCGAGCGACGTCCAGGTCTTCCCGCACCACATGGTCCCCGCGACCTCCACCGCCCCGAAGGTGGCGAGCATCCTCTCGAGCTGTCCGTCGGCGATGCGGGGGATATACCCGTCCGGCTTGAGCTGCCCGTATCCCATCGACGCCTCCTTGTACCTTTTAGAGGAAGTGATAAGTACCTTTTAGAGGTAATTATGTGTACCTATTAGAGGATTATCAAGATACAATTTAGAGCGTGTCCCCTAATTTCAGTGGCGCCGTAGGCGACCGCTCACCTCCGAGTCAGAGGTGCAAAGACGCCTCTACTGCAAGAAAACTATTTAACGCAGATTATTATCCCTAGACAGATATAATCTGCGATAAGAATCAATCGATGGCGGTGGTGCATATGCTCAGGAGAAAAGCAGAGTCACAGCTCATCTCGTGGCGAGACAGGCGCGAGCGGAAGCCCCTCCTTGTACGTGGAGTCCGGCAATGCGGCAAGACTCACCTGTTGCGCAAAGTTGCAAGAACCCTCTTCGATTCCGTTGCCTATGTCAACCTTGAGAACGACCCTGCCGCACGCGCGGACTTCCAAGCGGGGCTCGACCCGCATCGCATAGTGACCGCCCTTGAGGCCAGGACCGGCATGCGAATCGTTCCCGGCAAGACGCTCATCGTTATTGATGAGGTGCAAGCGTGCGAGGAGGCCCTCACGTCCCTCAAGTACTTCTGCGAAGATGCCCCCGAGTACCACGTTGCCGCCGCGGGCTCGCTGCTGGGCATTGCCATAAACCGGGATGTGCACTCGTTTCCCGTCGGGAAGACGGAGACGCTGCGCATGGTCCCGCTCGACTTCGAAGAGTACCTGTGGGCACGCGATAGGCAAGGGCTAGCCGACACGATCCGTGAGTCTTTCGAGGCGATGCGCGCTCTGCCGCCAAGCCTCCACGAGGAGGCCCTTGCCCTTTATCGCGAGTACCTCGTGGTTGGGGGGATGCCCGAGGCCGTGCGGATTTTCACAGAGACGAATTCCGTCATTGACGTCGCCGAGCAGCACCGCATCATCCTGGACGGATACTCGGCGGACTTGACCAAATACGCCTCGGCGGAGCTGAGTGCGAAGGTGCGCGCATGCTTCGACTCCCTTCCGGCGCAGCTGGCGAAGGAGAACCGGAAGTTCCAGTACAAGGTGGTCAGGCGCGGGGGCAACGCCTCAGTCTTTGGGGACGCGCTCGACTGGCTTGCGCTTTCGGGCACGGTGCTCAATTGCACCCGTGTGTCCCAGATAGAGAGCCCGCTTGAGGCGTACGTGGACCTGCCAAACTTCAAGGTGTACATGTCGGATACCGGGCTTCTTGTCTCGAAGGCCGGCGCGCAGCGCGCAGACATACTTAGCGGCCTTGGCTCGACGTTCCTGGGAGCGGTGACCGAGAATTACGTGGCGCAGTCGCTTGTTGCAAACGGGCTCACCCTGCACTACTGGACGAAGGACAACCGGGCGGAGATTGACTTTGTGGTTGAGAGTCAGGGATGTCTTTCGGCCATAGAGGTGAAGTCAGGTGAAAACACCAGAGCGAGGAGCCTTGCAGGCCTCAAGGGGTCACGAGCGGTCGACCGTCTTGTGCGGATTTCTGCAAAGCCGTTTGGTAGTGCGGGACAGATTCTGTCGGTCCCTCTCTATGCCGCGTTCTGCATCGACGCGTGAGGTACGCCCCAGCGCACGTATTTTCGAAGGGACGATTTGAAGCTAAGGGGCACGCCCTTTTTGCCCAGCTGGGCAAAAAGGGCGTGCCCCCCAATTGCCATGGGGAGCTCCGCTCCATAGCTGATCGCCTGCCCCTACAGCTCCAGGGCATCCACTCCCGCCGCTTCCATGCGGCGCGCAATCTCCTCGATGATGGGAATGCCGGCAGAACATCCGATGCGCCTTGCGCCGGCGCGCACCATGGCCAGAAACGTGTCCGCGTCGCGAATCCCACCTGCAGCCTTAACCTGCACCTCTTCGCCCACATGGGCCACCATGAGTGCCACGTCCTCAACAGTGGCGCCACCCGTGCCAAAGCCCGTGGAGGTCTTCACAAAGGTCGGCTTCACCTCGCGGGCAATCTCGCAGAGGCGAATCTTCTCCTCGTCGGTGAGGTAGCAGTTCTCGAAGATGACCTTGGAGGGAACGCCGGCCTCGTCGCAGGCGGCCACAATCTGGCGCATTTCGTCGGCCACGTACTCCCAGTTACCCTCCTTGACCTGCGTGAGGTTGACCACGTAGTCAATCTCGTTGGCGCCGTTGGCCAGCGCGTCGCGGGTCTCGAAGACCTTGGCGGCAATGGTGGTCTGACCCAAGGGGAAGGCGATGGCAGCACCCGTGTGGATGTCGGTGCCCGCCAGCTGCTTTGAGCAGAAGCGCGCCTGCGCCTGGTTGATGGCCACCATCTTGAAGTGGTAGCGCTTCGCCTCGTCGCAGAGCTTGACCATGTCTGCTTCGGTGGCATCGGCGTGCAGGTTGGTGTGGTCGACAAGACGCGAGAGGTCATCGAGAGTCCAGCGGCTCATGGTCGGTCTCCTTTCGGGAGGACATACTGCTTGGGAGGGCAACTAGGGGACACGCCCTTTTTTGCCCCGCGGGGCAAAAAAGGGCGTGTCCCCTAGTTGCCCTCAGTGTGCTATTCGAACGCGGTGCAGATTGCGTCGAGCAGCATCACGGCAAAGGTCTGCGCATCGCCCGTGGTGAACGTGCCGTCATACCCAAGGCCCAGCGGCAGCTCAAGGCGCACCAGCGGCGGCTTGCGACGCGCGCTCTCGTAGGCCGTGCGAATGCGCTGGGGGAGCGAGTCGATGTCGTCGGTGGTGAGGTTGGGCATCTTCAGCGAGCCCTTCTGCGGAGACGTCGCCAACACCAGCACCAGCTTGTCGCCCTCGCGGGTGTTCTGCGGATCGTCCACCAGGTCAAGGCCGCTCTGGCCCGTGGTGGCCGAGGCAAGGTTCCAAATGCGTCCGGCCACGTTGCGCGAAATGGGGTCCTCGGCCGCCATGGAGATCTGCATGCGCTCCAGCACCTCGGCCGCGCGGGCAAAGCCCATGCCGCCCATGGGGTGCGGGCCTGCCGCGGGCTTTCCGCCCCACACATGGTGCAGGCGGTCGATGGCGTCAAAGGTATCGGGGAAGGCCATGCCGTCGGCAAGCTGGCCCTGACTCTCCTGGAACTGCTTGACGGCAGCCTCGGTGTGCACGCCAAAGTAGCCGTCGGGCTCGCCGCACGAGAATCCCAGGATGTTGAGGCACTTCTGCAGCTGGCGCACGTCGGCTCCGTGGAAGTTGGGCAAGCGCAGGTAGAGCGTCCTGTCGCCCATGCAATAGCCCTCGTCCACAAGCGTCGACCACGTTGCGGCGTCAACCTCGGCGCCCAGCGGCAGGTCGTGGTCGAGGCGGAAGCGCGCGACCGCGGTGGCCGTCGAAGGACCGAAGGACTGCGCCGAGCGCTCGTCCTCGGAGATCTTGTAGCCTAGTGCCGCAAGACGTGCCTGGATGTCCTCCACGGCAACGCCGGTTGATCCCTGTGTGATTGGTTCCATGTCTCTCCCAAACCGTGTGGGCCTCGGCTACCCAAGGCGCTCCACAAAGAAGTCTGCCATAGAATCGAGCACTTCGCGTGCATCGGCATCCAGCTCAACGGCGTCCAGCTGCGCCTTCGCCTTGTTGGCAAGCTCGTGCGCGTAGCTGCGTACGTGCTCCACGGCGCCCGCCTGCTCAATCAGCTCAACCGCGCGGGCAAGCTCGGCGCTATCGGTGGTACCGCTGGAAAGAAGCTCCTGAAGCTCCGCGCGCTCGGCGCCCTCAAGGTGCTCTAGCGCCCAAACGGCCAGCAGCGTACGCTTGCCCTCGGTGATGTCGGAGCGGAAGTCCTTGCCCTGCTCGGCGGGGTCGCCCACCAGGTTGAGCAGGTCGTCCTGCAGCTGGAAGGCAAGGCCCGCATCCAGGCCAAACGAGAACAGCGCCTCAATCTGCGCGTCGTCTCCGCCGGCGCAGATGGCACCGCAGGCCAAAGGCGTTGCAGCGGAGTAGTAGGCGGTCTTGTGCTGGGCCATGTAGAGGTAGTCCTCCACGCTCACGTCCCAGCGCTTGTCGCGCACCCAGCCCAGGTCGAGCGCCTGACCCTCAAGCGTGCGCTGCTGCATGTAGGCAAGCTCGCACAGGATGCGCAGGCAGGTGTCGTTCTCCAGCGACTGGTCGGCCAGAAGTCCCGCGTAGACCTGCACCAGGGCAAGGTCGCCGGCGTTGATGGCCAGCCCCACGCCCTCGGTGATGTGCAGGCAGGGCTCGCCGCGACGCAGCTCGCTCTTGTCGGCAATGTC
>CACXFC010000272.1 GCA_902766835.1 uncultured Coriobacteriaceae bacterium
CTCTTAAATATCAAGTGGTTGTTTTAGAGTTGCAACCGTAGCCCACAACCATGCAGCCCGACCTCATCACCACCGACCAACCAGATCGAGGGCACGGCAGCAACCAAGCAGGGCCACCTACCACACACCTGATGCAGGGCCACCTACCACACACCCGATGCAGGGCCACGCGCTGGGCATGATGATGCAGCACACCGACCAACCAGACCGAGGGCACGGCAGCAACCAAGCAGGACGCGACCACGCAGCCACCAGCGACACAGGGAAAGCCCCTCCCCCGCCCCTTCCCCCCGCACCGCGCCCGCCGAGACAACGCAAAGAAAGAATTAATGGCCGCCCCTCCCTTGCACGCAAAACAACGATGCCATGGCCATGAAGTGGGTAGGGGGAGGTACCCCATACGGGTGAAGGAGGCGCGCCTCGTTTCGCCAGCGCCGATTTAGACAGATGCGAATTTCCACATCTGCCACCATGGCCCAGACAGTGAACAGAGGCCCGCATCTGGCAAGCCTCACCACCGCCGACCAGCCAGACCAGAGGCACGACGGCAGCTCACAGCGGGATGCGACCCAGCCGACGCGAGCCCTTGCGCCTGAGTCAGCCCCCGATCCACCCCACAGCCACGCCCCGAGCTGCACGCCTAGACGCCGATAGTGTCTCAATGACCGCTCCCCCGCCCATAGGCAGAAACACGATGCCATAGCGCCGAATTGACTAGGGGGACTCCCCCGAGGCCCATTCTCGAGGCACGCCCCTAGGCATTGTGCCGACACACCAAGCCCCAAAAACCACAATGCGGCACCCATGGCCCCGAGGGCCCTATTTCCACAGTCCCCGTGATTGTCACGATTAGCGGGACGCCGACCAGACCCAAACTGATGAAGATGCTGGGTTGTCATAAACAGGCCAACCAGCCAACGCCATCGTCTCGCAGACTCAGCGCCGCCAATTCGGTCACATGGCTTGTGTCCCTCCAAGAGTTTGAGCTTTTCGCAGACCCTTTTCGTCATGAGACAGACCAGCCAACGCCATCGTCTCGCAGCCTGAGACGCCGCGTTTCAGGTCGCTAGCGACCAAAACCAACAGAGACCCATACGGCAGAAAAAGCACCTAGAATCGCCCCACAGCAAGCCGTGAGAGGCCGTCTGAGGACACGGGTACCATCGCCGCGTGCTGGATATGGTCACATTGCGAGACGTTGCGGCAGGTGAGAACCAGCCAACGCTTGTATGGGACGGGATCCAATACCACCCCATGGCATCAAGACCACAGTTCGGCCCTTCCATGCTGAAAAGCCGTTGTGCGCAGCAGATGAACGCGAGGATGCAGATCCGCCACCCTATCTGCAAGGCAACGATTAGAGTCCTCAAAGCTAGACGCAATCACGCCAAGGACGTGCCCAAAACCCTAAAAAAGCCTTTGTGGTGCCAATCGTGGTGCCAGATGTGGTGCCAAAACGGCATAAAGCAAAAGCAGGTCAGACGCTTTAACCCGTCTGACCTGCTAGAAGTCGTGGAGCCGGATAGCAGACTCGAACTGCTGGCCTACGCATTACGAGTGCGTCGCTCTACCAACTGAGCTAATCCGGCGTATGTTTGCTGCCTTGCAGCGATTAACTACTATACCGAAGAACCCACTCCCATTTCAAGCCCCAGTTGTGGCGATTTAGGGAGCTTCCCTGCGCACCTGCGCGGGCCGCCACCTACAGCCCCAGCAGCCCCCAGAGCTCGGAGTCCTTCTTTGCCTCCTTCACCTGCTCGTCGGTGATGGTCACGTCCCACCATCCGCGCGAGAAGCCCACGTCCTCCTTGCTCAGCCAATAGGTCACGCCCAGGTTGGGCTTGCCGTTGGCATCGATGAACAGGCAGCGGTACAGCCGCGGTCCAGCCAGCTCGCCCTTGCCCTGCAGGCCCTCCACGAGCGCATCGCGGCCCACCAGCGTAATCGCAAAGCACTCGTCGTCGGTAATCTTGCCGTCCTTGTTCTCGTCTTCCCCGCTCATCTGCACGAGGTTGTCCACAAACGAGCTCGCAATGCTCTCGTTCACGGTCAGCACGTCATCCAGCTCGTAGACCTCGCCGGTCTGCAGGTTGACGTTGATCGTGCGCAGCTCCAAAAACTCCCCGTAGTAGTTGCCCACGCAATAGTCATCGCTAAAGCACACCGAGAGCAGGTTGTCGTCGTTGTAGGTCACGGCGTACTCAACGGTGCTGGTCAGCAGCGCGTCGGCTCCCTCCGACACGCCAAAGTTGCCGTTGTCCCCCTCAACCATGCGCTTCACTTGCCTGACGGCGTCCTTGCTGGGGTTGTTGTAGTAGTAGTCCACCGTGTCCATAGCAACCGCGCGAATGGCCTCGTTGATCTTGTCGGCATTCTCTAGGTCGCCCTTTACCTTGGGATACTTGATGGCAAAGGTGGTTTGCACGTCCAAGCCGTAGGCGTCGTGGTGCGCGGTGTCGCTCTGGGCCCAGAAGCCCTCCTCCAGCGTGTAGTGGTCGTTCTTGGTGCGCGCGTCGTGCAGCTCGCCGTCGTCTGCCGCGGGGTCGTCCGCCGCCGGGATGTTGCTCGGGTCAAAGGTCGTGGTCAGCTCCACCGAGCCCGAACCAGAGCCCGTGTCCTCGTCGGGCATGGCCGGTGCCTCGTAGCCCACCGCCGGCCGGTGATGGTCACGCTCGGAGAACGCCGCAAAGCCGGAAATAGAGCCAATGAAGCCCACCACGCACAGCGAGATGCCCACAATCAGATACAGTCTGGATCGATTCTTGTCCATGTGCCTCTCCTACAGAAGCCTCAGAATCCCGCGAACCAGCCGCTCGAAGGAGTCCGCGTTCTGGCGGGCGCCCTCAAGCACGCCCTCGTGCGACACCGAGCCCTCGCCCGCGTAGTTGGCCGCCATCGTCAGCCCCAGCACGTTCATGTTCAGCGCGCGGGCCGCAATCACCTCGCAGACCGTGGACATGCCCACGTAGCTCACGCCCATGCCCGCCAGCATGCGCACCTCGGCGGGTGTCTCGGAGCTGGGGCCCACCACGCCCGCGTACACGCCCTCCTCCACGGCAATGCCCAAGTCGTCGGCCACGCCGCGCGCAAGGGTGCGCAGGTAGGGGCTATAGGCTTCGCTCATGTCCACGTAGGGGGTCTCAAGCCCGCGCTGGCTTGCGTCGCCCACCAGCGGATTCACGCCGGTCAGGTTGATGTGGTCGGTCAGGATTCCCAGGCCCGTGTGGGCGTTTCCGGGAATGGCGCCGGTGGCGCAGGCAAAGATGATGTCGCGGCAGCCCAGGCGATGCGCGTGGCGCACCAGCGCGCACACCTCGCTGGCCGAATAGCCCTGGTACAGGTGGATGCGGCCCGGGTAGACCACCACGGGCACCTCGTCCACGGTGCCGATGGTTGCCTCAAAGCTGTGGCCCGGTATGGGGCGCGCGTCAACGGGGAACCCATCGATGTCGTGGTAGTCGATGCGCCGCACGGGATGCACCAGCGAGCGCAGGTGCCCAAGGCCCGTACCCAGCACAATTGCCACAGGATGCTCAACCGACGGCCTGCAGCTCTCCACGACTTCCTCGCTTACCATACAGACACCCTCTCCCTTCAACATACCGGCAAAGACGCCGTCCCCCTGGACCAGCGTTCCGGAGTGCGTTCCATCGTATATATAGCCTATCCCACACGAGGGGCTCTTGGCCTTGAGGACGGCAAGCGTCGCGTGCGACCGGCGAAGCTGCTCAAGGGAGCGCTGCGCACCCACCCGGTAGGCCTCGGTGACCGAGGTGCCGTCGGAAAGCAGCACTTCTTCGCCCACGCGCTCGGCTGGGGGCCTGGGGGTGGGAAGGCCTCCTGCCACCTCGGGGCAGATGGGGCACACCCGCACCTTTTCGGCGAGCGTGCACACGGCTGCGGACGGCTTGCTGCCCCCGTCATAGCGGCAGCGCCTGCCCAAAAGACAGGCGCTGACAACAACATCCATCGGATCCCTCTCCTGACGCCGTTCCTGTTCTGCGGGCAATTAAGGGCGTGTCCCTTAATTGCCCACCTACGACGCCAGCGACGACATAGCGAGCTTGGCCTTGCAGAGGCGCTCGTTCACGAAGCTGGTCCACTGCTGCGCCTCGGACACCGCGCCCTCGCTGTACTGCTGGTAGGCCACGTTATAGGCGGTCTGCGCGGCCTCGTAGGAGGCGGCGTCGGAGCGCACGTCATAGTTCTGCAGGGCCGTGGCGTAGGGGCCGTCGTAGCTGACCCAGATGCCATTGGCGCTGTCCCACTCGGCGCCGGCCAGGCCAATGATGTAGGCGGCGTAGTCGGCAGATACGGTGGCCGGGTCGCCGTCCTCGGGAGGCGTGGGCTGTGTGGGCTCGCCCACGGCCGGGGTCACCACCTCGGCGCGCAGCTTTGAGATGGCAGCCGACTCGCGCAGGCGGTCGCGGATGGTGGTCTCGTCCATGCCATAGGCGCCGGCCAGGCTGGCGATGTCGTCGGTGCCAAAGGTGCTGGTAGCGTAGGCAATCAGCTCCTCGTCTGAGACCGTGATGCCGCGGGCGTCAACCTCGCGCATCAGGATGGCCGTGCGGGCCGCCGAAAGCACACTCTCGGCCGAGGGGGCCAGGTACTTCCCGTCGCCTGCGGTGACCGAATCCAGCGAGCTGGCCTGGGCGATGGCGTCGCGCGCCGTCACCTCGTAGGTCTCACCCTCGTAGACGTAGGTGGCCACGGCGTCGTCCAGCTGCTTCTCAGTGATGACGGTCTGCCCGTTGAGCTTGCCGAAGTTGACCTTCTCCCTAAAGACGAAGTGCCCCACAAACAGGCCCGCGATCAGCGCGCACAGAAGCAGCACCAGCCAGACGGCCGTGGGCACGCGCGAGCCGCGCATGGCGGGCCTCTGCGGGTAGGCCGACGCGGCCGGCATGTTAGAGGCAGACCGCTTGGCCCGCCTGCCGCTCGTCGCCATGGCTACTCTCCGCCCTTGGCCGCGGCCATGATCTGCGTGGAGTACACGCGCATGAAGCTCTGCGAGTTGTCGGCGTCAAAGCTCACGCGGGCGATGAGGGCCTCGCGCACGCTGTCGGCAAGCTTGCCCTGGGCAAACTCCAGCAGCACGATCAGCATGTCGTGGTATTCCGGGTCGCCGTGGTAGCACTGGATGGCCTCGTCGATGATGGGCCAGACCTGCTCGGAGCGCTCGGGGCTCGTGGTGCCCAGGCGGCACAGGAAGCGGAAGGCCGACAGCCTCACCGCGGCCGAGCTCTCGTCAAACAGCGACGCCTCGGCTCCGTCGTAGCCCTCGGCCACGGCGTCGGGGTCAAGGAGCACCAGCTCGCCCAGCACGTCGAACACTTCCCAGCGCGTCTGCGCCTCGGGGCGGTACACCGCGTCGATGAGCTCCTCTGCAAAGGGCAGCAGCTGGCTCGGGTCTCTGTGGGCGATGATGGCAAGCTGGTGGGCGGCCTCCTGGCGGCTGCGGCGCCGCGAGCCAGCCAGTGCGCTCACCAGATAGTCTGCGTTGAGGGTTGCCTGCGATTCTTCTGCCATGGTGGATTCCTCTCTCTCCTACTCCGAGAAGCCGTCAACCATGACGGTTCCACTCCGTGAGTCCTGATGAATGTCAATGAAACCAAGTTTTGCCGCTTCGCGCAA
The DNA here is from genome assembly GCA_902766835.1 of uncultured Coriobacteriaceae bacterium. GTDB lineage: Bacteria > Actinomycetota > Coriobacteriia > Coriobacteriales > Atopobiaceae > UBA1367. Next base: position 5,638 of record CACXFC010000272.1, read on the forward strand.
GAGCATCGTGAAGGAACGATACCCATAACTTCGTTCGCTGAACTGCGGACGCTTGCGCTTCATGGTGTCCTTCAGGCGCGAGGCAAGAATTGATGTGTCGCTTTCGCCCTGCAGGGCGTCGATGGTCTCGAAAAGCAGCTGATAGCAGGGGTACTTCTCCTGCGTGACCTTGCCTTCGAACGACGGGATGCGCCCCGTGCTCACAATGTCCTCGTAGAAGATGAACTCGTCGGTCACCTCGGTTAGAAGCGAGCTGGTCGCCTCCTTCATGCCCACGCCGATAACCGTCTTGCCAAACTCCTTGAGCTTGGAGACCAGCGGCGAGAAGTCGGAGTCGCCCGAGAGGATGGCAAAGGTGTCGATGTGGTCTTTGGTGAGGCAGATCTCCATGGCGTCCACCGCCAGGCGGATGTCGGCGGAGTTCTTGCCGGTGTAGGCACGGTCGGGAATCTCGATCAGCTCGATGCCCAGCTCGTGCAGGGGCGTGATGGCGTCGGAAAAGCGCTGCCAGTCGCAGTAGGCGCGCTTGGCCGTAATGCGCCCCTTGTCTACCAGGCGCTCTAGAATGCGCTTCACGTCGGGCATGGGACCAACTTCCTGGTGCCCGTTGCGCTTGCGCCTCCCGGTTCCGAGGGCGAGGTTCTCGTAGTCGATGAGAACCGCCATCGAACTCTGGGTTGTTTCACTCATGTGGTACAGGTTCCTTTCGTAGTGCGTGCGCGCGCAGGTTGTTGGGGGCAAAAAAGGGGCTCGCCTTTTTGCCCCCAGCTAGAGGTTGCGGGGATTGGTGAAGTAGCGCTGGCGCGCAGGGCTTTGCTCGTCCGGCACCTCGGCGGGCCCGGACGTATCGAGTTTTCCCCAATCCAGGCCTGCGGCAACGCCCGTTGCCTCGTCAGCATACAAAAGCGCCACAGCCTGCGTGCCCAGACGCTCGCCGCCCACCTGGCAGAGCATGTCGACCAGGTTCAGCGAGGTCTCGGTGGCAGGCAGGGTAAGCTGCAGGTCGTCGGCGGCCTCAAGTGCCAGGCGCAGGTCCTTGCGCAGGTGCTCGGCCAAAAAGCCCGGCTTGTAGTCGCCCTCGAGGGCTGCCGGCATCACGCGCGAAAGCTGGGCAGATCCGCCCATGCCGGCACCCACCATCTGCGAGACCAGCTTGGGCGAGATGCCCGCCTGCTCGGCCAGAGCGATGAGCTCCGCCGCGCCGGCCAGGCTTGCCGCCAGCGACACCTGGTTGCAGAGCTTGGCGAGCTGGCCAGCTCCCGGCTGCTCGAACCAATAGATCTGCGACGAGAACGCATCCAGCAGCGCACGCACCGGAGCGGCATCCTTCTCGCTGATGCCCGCGATGAGGGTGAGGGTGCCTTCCTGCGCGCCCTTCTGCCCGCCGGTCACGGGGCAGTCGAAGGCGTGCTTGTCGCAGACCTCCGCGGCGTCATGGATGTCGCGCGCCAGCTGCGGCGAGCTGGTGGTGAGGTCGATGAGCCAGGCGCCCTTGCGCGCGCTGCGGATGAGGCCGTTGGTGGAGAGGTAGACCTCCTCCACGTCCTCGGGGTAGCCCACCATGGTAAAGACCACGTCGGCGTGCCTTGCGGCAGCAGCCGGGCTGTCTGCCCAGGCAGCGCCGCGCGCCAGCAGGCCCTCTGCCTTCTCGCGCGTGCGGTTGTATACGGTCAGGTTGTATCCGGCATCAAGCAGGTGCCCCGCAATGGGGGCACCCATGATGCCGGTTCCAATGAATGCAACGTTGCATCCCTTGCCAAGCGTCATGCTGCGGCTCCTTGTACGTGCGTGTTGTTCTGCGCGTGTGCTGAGGCTAGATCCCGCGGACCTTGCGCGCGATGCGGTCGGTGAGGGAGAGCTTCTCGCGGCGGTCGGTGCCCCAGAAGGCCACGGCCACCATGCCCGGGCCCACGTGGCTGCCGACGACCGGCGAGATGGAGCTGCGCATGATGACCACGTCCTCGCAGCCCTTCTCGCGCCTGATCTGCGCCTCAAGCCAGTCGGCGTCCTTCTCGGCGTCGGCCGAGGCAATGGCGATGGGCAGCGACGGGTCGTGCACGTAGTTCTCGCGGAAGTCCTGCAGGATGGCGCGCAGGGCCTTCTTGCGGCCGCGGCACATGCCGCGCAGCGAGAGGGCGCCCGTGCGGTCGTAGGTGAGCTCGGGCTTGATGTCGAGC
>CACXFC010000273.1 GCA_902766835.1 uncultured Coriobacteriaceae bacterium
ACACCTTATTCCCCGGTGGCGCAGTGGTAGCGCAGCGGACTGTTAATCCGTATGTCGTAGGTTCGAATCCTACCCGGGGAGCCAGACCTTTCCAAGCCACCCACTCGGTGGCTTTTTTCTTATGCATACAGGGGGCAATTAGGGGACACGCCCTTTTTTGCCCCGCGGGGCAAAAAAGGGCGTGTCCCCTAATTGCCCCCTGTATGACGCTTGAGCATGTGCAGGAACTGGCAATTATGTGTTGGGGGGATATGCGCTAGGTGCGCATGTCTATAATGCTGAACCATGCGCACCACGGGAGGGCACACATGTTGTGCCCTTCTGCTTGTATGGGGCGTGCCGATACACACAACATGCGGGGCTTTTGCCCCGTTCACACAGACGACTCAAGGAGATGGGCGGTCCATCGTGAACAGAGCGAACCGAGCCTATCGCTATTTATCGCGAGCATTCATATTCGTGGTAGCCCTGCTTGTGGCGCTGTGGGGCGTTAACAGCTTCCTGCAGCCCATCTGGTTCTACGAGAATAACTATCACACCTATCGCAGCTTCTACGAGGAGCCGCGCGACACTATCGAGACCGTCTTCGTGGGCGCCAGCATGACGCTGTTTGGCTTCTCGCCCATGGAGATGTACGCGCAGAACGGCATCTGCTCCTACAACCTGGCCTCATCGTCGCAACCCATTGTCATGTCCTACTACTGGGTCAAAGAGGCCCATCGCCTTCAGAGCGGCACGATGGATACCGTGGTGCTCGACGTCTCCATGCTGCGTCGCAAGTCCACCCAAGAGGACTACCGGCGCGCGCTTGACGGTATGGCACGTGACTCTCCCGTGAAGCAAGAGGCCATCCAAGCGCTCACCAACGGCCCCATCGAGGCCCTTTCCTACCAGTACCCGCTGTTTGGCTACCACGACCGCTGGTCTTCGGTCAACTACACCGACTTCATCAAGTATGGCACCGAGCTGGAAGACTACGCCCGCGGCTACTTCATGGAGTTCTCCAAGATCTTCGATCAGTACGATGCGCAGAGCATTCCCATCCCAGCTCAGATCATCAACCCCGATGCAGAGCCCTCGAGCTTCGAGAAGGAGTCGCTGTTCTATTTCAACAAGCTGGCGGAGTTCTGCCGCGACAACAACATCAAGCTGGTCCTTTGCAAGACGCCCTCGCCAAGCAACTGGTCGAGCGGCGACCACAACGGCGTCCAGGAGCTGGCCGACGCCTATGGGCTCGACTTCCTCGACCTCGAGATTGAGCCGGCCCTTTCCGAGCTGAACTACTGCGTGCCGCTTGACTCGAAGGACCTCGACAAGCACCTCAACTACTACGGCGCCGCCAAGCTCTCCAGTTGGATGGGCAACTACCTTGCGCAGAACTGCGGCAACCGCGACGTGCGCGGCGACGAGAAGTACGCCTTTATGGATCGCCAGCTCGACAACTACGTCCGCAAGGTCGTGCAGATGGCCGAGGCCACCAATGCGGTCGACGTGGCCGAGTACCTCGAGAAGACCATTACAGCCGACAACTACACGGTGATGATTGCCGTGAAGGACGACGCGACGGTCAACCTCACGGCGGCGCAGCGCCTTGCCTTCGCCCGCCTGGGACTCACCAAGCTCTCCACCCTGCAGTTCCATGACTCCTACATTGCCATGGTGACCGATGGCAAGATCGATTTCGAGGAGATAGAGCGCTCTCCGTCAACCTACGCCGACGACGTCGAGCGCGAGAAGGAGGGCGGCCTTGCGGTCGAAGACCAGACGGTGCCGCAAAACGATGTGGCGACCGTTTCGGACATCTCATCGATCACTTCGAACGACTGGGAGAAGTGGGAGGTGGAGACTGCCGACGCGAAACCCATCTCGCAGTCGGGCAACTTTGCCGACGGCACCAACTACACGGTCAAGAGCGGCGGCCTGCTGAAGGGCAACACGGCCTCCGTCATGCTCAACAAGGTCGAGTACGCCAAGAACCAGCGCGGCATCAACATCGTCGTCTACGACAACGACTCGCACCGCGTGGTTGACTCCGCCTACTTCGACACCTGCCTCTCCACTACGCGCGAATCGCGTGACTACCAGGCCTCTCTTGCCGAGGCCCTCGATGCGGGCACCAGGTATGCGCGCCTGTCCGACAATCTCCAGAAGCTCTATCGCTACAACTGGCGCTACACCTACAGCCTTGAGGCCAAGACCCTCAAGCAGGAGGTGGGAGCCACGGGCTTGTATTACTACCTCGACAACTACTGCCATCGCGACGGCCTGGTGGTCATGATCGCGGTGAAGGATGACGCAGCCGAGGCCCTGAGCGAGGAGGCCCGCTGGGCGCTTGCGTCGCTGGGGCTCGAGGAGGCCTCGAAGATCGAGCCGAACGACTCCTACTGCGCGGCCTTCGAGAACGGCGCGGTGGTGGAGGAGGCGCGCAGCAACGACGGCGTGCCGCTCACCATCGAGCGAATGGGCTACACCATCGAGAGTGGCGGCTACTTCTCGGGCAATGTTGCCTCGATCGTCATCGACGAGAGTGGCGACCCTGCGGACTATGCCCTCAACAGCCGTGGCTTCAACATCGTGGTATACAATCCGAAGCTCGACATCGTCGTGGACAGCGCCTGCTTCGACACGAGCCACAACGGCGTTGACGTACCCGAGGGGATGACCAATCCCAATCCGACAACTACCACTAGCACCAACACCAGAAAGTAATGGGGGAGCACGTGTTTTACGATATCGTTGCTGATGAGAAGGAGGCGCTGGTCTCCGATGCCGGAGAGCGTCTCACCTATGCGCAGCTCGACGAGGCCACATCGGCGTTTGCCACCTTTGGCCTGAAGCGCGACCTGTGCTTTTGCCTCTGCGAGAACAGCCCGTCGAGTGTGGTGGGCTATGTGGGGCTGCTGCGGGCCCACATCGTTCCGCTTCTGCTCGACCGCAAGATCACCTCTGAGCTGCTGAGTGCGCTTATGGAGCGCTACCAGCCGCACTACCTCTATGTCCCCCAGGACATGGTCGAGCGCTTCAGTGGCTATCACACCATCAGGGAGGTCATGTCCTACGCGCTGCTCGAGGCGGACGAGCCTCACTGCGCCGAGCTCTTCGATGAGCTGGCCCTGCTGCTCACCACCTCCGGATCCACCGGAAGCCCCAAGCTCGTGCGCCAGAGCTCGCGCAACATACAGTCGAACGCCGAGGCCATCGTGGAGTACCTGGGCATCACGCCCAGCGAGCGTGCCATCACCACGCTGCCCATGAACTACACCTACGGGCTCTCCATCATCAACAGCCACCTTCTGGCACACGCGACCATCCTGCTCACCGACAAGTCGATGAACATGAAGCCCTTCTGGACCTTCTTCAACGACGAGCAGGCCACCTCCTTTGGCGGCGTTCCCTTCACCTACCAGATGCTCAAGCGCGTGCGCTTCTTCCGCATGGACCTGCCCAGCCTGCGCTACATGACGCAGGCCGGAGGCAAGCTCTCGCCCGAGCTGCATGCCGAGTTTGCCAACTGGGCAGCCGAGCGCGGCAAGCGCTTCATCGTCATGTATGGCCAGACCGAGGCCACGGCGCGCATGGGATACCTGCCTGCCGAAAAGAGCATCGAGAAGTACGGCAGCATGGGTATCGCCATCCCCGGCGGCAAGTTCACGCTCATCGACGTCGACGGCAAGGCCATCACCGAGCCGCATGTGACCGGCGAGCTGGTCTACGAGGGCGATAACGTGACCTTGGGCTACGCCGAGGGTCCGGCAGACCTTGCCCGCGGCGACGAGCGCGGCGGCCGCCTCGAGACGGGCGACATGGCGCAGTTCGACGAGGACGGCTACTACTACATCGTGGGCCGCAAGAAGCGCTTCCTCAAGATCTTCGGCAACCGCGTCAACCTCGACGAGATCGACCGCCTGCTCTCCACTGAGTTCGAGGGTATGCAGTGCGCCTCCACCGGTGTTGACGACCGCATGGTCACCTTCATCACCGACGAGAGCAAGATAGAAGATGTGCGTAGGTGGCTTTCTGGCACCACGCGCCTGAGTCAGTCGGCATTTGATGTACGCTACCTTGAGGCAATCCCGCTCAACGAGGCGGGCAAGGTGCTCTACAAGAATCTCCCGGCATAGGGCCAAGAAAGGACCAACCATGAACAATGCCATCAAAGACAAGGTCATCGAGATCCTCTCCAGCATCAAGAGCGGCGTAGACTTCGCTAACGAGGACCAGATCGTGACCGGCGGCATCCTCGACTCCATCGACATCACCGAGTTCATCACCGCCCTCGAGGAGGAGTTCGACATCGAGATCGGTATGGAGTACATGGAGAACGAGAACTTCGACTCCGTCGACGCCATCTGCGAGATGGTCGAAGAGCTGCAAGAGGCATAAGCGCATGACCGTCGTCTCGGGGGCCTTCCTCCTGTTCCTCTGCATAACCATGGGCGTTTACTACGCCTTTCCGAGCACCTATCGGTGGCTCGTGCTGCTTGCTGCCAGCATCGTCTTCTACGTGATGGCCGGCCGGTGGGAATTCCTGCCGTGCATCTTCCTCACGTCGCTGGTCGTATGGCTGGGAGCACGCCGCTTGGCCAAGCTCGATGGGCAGCTCAAGGCGCAGCTTGCCGAGGCAGGCAAGGACAAGGCGAGGAAGAAGGCCTTGCGGGGCGAGTTCAAGTCCTTGCGGAGCCGCACGCTCGTGGGCGTGCTGGTGCTGTGCATTGGCGTGCTCTGCGTAACCAAGTTCTCGCGCGTGGTCATACCGATGCTCGATGGCATCGTTGCCCGCACCAGCACGGGCGTGCATGTCGACCCAATGGCGATCGTCATGCCGCTGGGCATCTCGTACTACACCTTCTCGACGGTGGGCTACCTGCTGGACGTGTACTGGCATCGCTACGAGGCGGAGGAGAGCTTTGCGCGCTTCTTCACCTACACTATCTACTTCCCGCACATCCTGCAGGGTCCCATCTCTCGCTACAACCGCCTGGGGCAGGAGCTGCTGCGCGAGCCGCACTTCGACGAGCGCAACATCACCCATGGCGTCGAGCGCATCATCTGGGGCTTCTTCAAGAAGCTCGTCATTGCCGACCGCCTCAACCTGCTGGTGAGCACGGTCTACAACGGCGAGGCCCATGCGGGCTCCATCTTCCTCGTCGCCATGCTCATGGACGCGCTGATGATCTACATGGACTTCTCTGGCTACATGGAAATCGTCTGCGGCGCCTCCCAGCTCTTTGGCGTCGAGCTCGAGGAGAACTTCAACCACCCGTTCTTTTCGCGCACCGTTGCCGAGTTCTGGCGCCGTTGGCATATGACCCTGGGCGGCTGGTTCAAGGACTACGTCTATTACCCCATTTCAGTCGCGTCGTGGATGAAGAAGCTCAACAAGCGCAACAACAAGCGCTTCTCCAAGCGCGTGACCCGCGTGATCAGCGTGGCCATTCCCTGCCTCATCACATGGTTCCTCACGGGCCTGTGGCATGGCACCGGCCCCAACTACGTGTGCTGGGGCATCTACTACGGCGTGCTCATCACCATCTCCAACGCCTTTACCGAGGAGTTCAAGGCCTTAGACGAGCGTCTGGGCATCAACGTGGAGTCGCGCTCGTTCCGCCTGTTCCAGATGCTGCGCACCTTCTGCATCTTCATGGGCGGCCGCGTGCTCACCAGCCCCGGCAACCTTGCCAACACCGCCATGGTCTTCGACAACATCCTGCACAACTTCCAGCCGTGGCAGTGGTTTGACGGGAGCCTGTGGACCTACGGCCTCACCGCCAAGGACGTGTGGCTGCTCATCCTGTGCCTGCTGGTAGTGCTGGTGGTCAGCAACCTGCAGGAGCGTATGAACATCCGTGACGAGATTGACCGTCGCGGCACGGCGTTCCGCTGGGTGCTCATGATGGCGGGCATCATCTCCGTCATCGTGTTTGGCGTCTACGGCGCAGGCTATGATGCCGCCAAGTTCATCTACATGCAGTACTAGGTGCTGATATGGCTACCTATGTGAAAGGCGGGGGAGAGCCGCTGCTGCTGATGCACGGCATCATCTCCGATGCGTCGTTCTTCGATGCGGCGGCCGAGCACCTTTGTACGCACTACAAGACCATCTGGTATGACCGCCGAGGCTATGGACGCGCCGAGGCGCCGGCCGATGGCGACTATTCTGTGGCAACGCAGGCCGATGACGCCGCGCGCGTGATTGAGGAGGCAGCCGGCGAGCCTGCCTGGGTCTTTGGCAACAGCGCCGGAGGCCTGATTGCGGTTGAGCTGGCGCTGCGGCACCCCGAGCTTGTGCGTGGCCTCGTGCTGCTGGAGCCGTCGCTGGTGGCCGACGACGCCTCGAAGGCAGAGATTGCCGCTTGGAACGCCGAGCTTAACGGATACGTGGAAGGCAAGCGTCTGAAGCGGGCGCTGCCTGCCTTTGCGCGCGTGGTGGGCGACCCGAACCCGCCTCAGGAGGCCTCATCGCTGGCGCAGATGCGTCAGGTATTTGCCAACCTGAGTAACTTCATGCACGGGGAGCTCAACTGCGTGCAACGTTATGCGCCTCCGGTCGAGATTCTGCAAGGCATTGCCGCACCCACCGTAGTACTGGTCACGCGTGGGGGCAGACAGGGCATGTTTGGGTGCACCTCGGAGGCCGGGGCTCGTGCGCTGGGCTGGCCGGTCGAGTTCATCGATGGCTACCACAACGTTGCCAAGGACGACCCGGAGGGCTTTGCCGCCCGGCTTGTGACGGTGCTTGGCGCGCTGCCGCGCTCGTAGCCAAGCTCCTTCTATGCATGCAAGATTGTTGAAAATCTTGCAAGAGCGTTGTTTGCGGGCGTGGATTGCACCGTTTTTCCTACAATGGGAAAACCGCATATTCGACGTTTGGATGTCCATGAAACGTACCCTTGCCGTTTGGCGTACCTGTGCCGCAAGCGTTGCCCTGTGTGTGGCGCTTGGCGCAAACCCCATGCGGGCTTTCGCACAGCAGGCAGAAGCAGATCCCTTGGTCTCCGACCCCATCGCGGTGCAGGAGGAAGGCAAACAGACGATAGAGGAGCCGGCATCAGACCCGACGGACGAGACCCTCCAGGAGGGCTCGACGCCGGCTGGCACTCCCGCCGTGGCTGCTGGCACAACTACCGACAACCCGGCAACCGACAACACGCTGGCAACCGACGGAGAGCCGGCCGAGGGGTCGGATGGAACGACGACGCCTGCCGAGGGCGAGCCGAGCGAGGCAGACCCTGCGCAGGGGACCGAAGGCCAGACCGCCGAGGGGCAGGAGCCCGCGGCAACAGACCCCGCCGCAGATCCTGCCCAGGACCAGGGCTGGGTGCGCGAGGGCGGCGCCACCTACTACTACCGCGGGGGCGCGCCGCTCACCGGCGAGCAGCTGCTGCCGCGCGAGGACGGAGGCGGCGAGGCGTGGTACTGGCTCGGGCCCGATGGCGCCATGGTGCGCTCCGCGGACGTCTACGTGCCCGCCGAGGGCGGCGGCAAGTGGGTGCGCTGCGGCGCCGACGGCGCCATGCTCACCGGCGAGCACTACGCCAACGACCCGGCGGGCGGCCACGTCGGCTGGTACCACTTCGACGAGCAGACCCGTGCGATGTCGTTCGGCCTCACCGACCTGCCCTCCGGCAAGACGGTCTTCTATGACAAGGCCACCGGCGTCATGCGCTTCGGTGAGCGCTGCGTGGGCGGCTCCTGGTACCTCTTCGAGAACGGCAACGGGGCCATGGTGCGCGGCTGGCGCTGGCTGCCTGCCGGCGCCAAGTGGGTCTACTATGCGCCCGAGGATGGCCGCATGAGCATGGGGGAGCGCTACGTCACCGACGGCGAGCAAGGCTGGTGCTACTTCGACCCCGTCACCGGCGCCACTACCTTCGGGTGGTCCTACCATGACGGTGCGTGGCACTACTACAACACCTCCAACGGCCGCGCCTTCACCGGCGAGCGCTACATCACCGACGGCGAGCAGGGCTGGTGCTTCTTCAACGAGGACCGCGGCACGCTCCACCAAGGCTTCAAGTACCTCCCGCAGCACAGCAAGTGGGTCTACTACGACGGCGCCTCCGGGCGCATGCGCTTCGGCGAGCAGCTCATCGACGGCTCCTGGTACCTCTTCGACGGCGTCACCGGAGCTATGCAGACCGGCTGGCGCCATCTGCCCTCCAACGGCGGCAAGTGGGTGTACTACGACCCGAAGGACGGCAAAATGGCCACCGGAGAGAAGTACGCGACCGAGGGGATCAAGGGCTGGTATTACTTCGACAAGGTCACTGGCGCGATGCAGACGGGTTGGCGCTATCTTGAGTCCGGCTCTGGCAAGTGGGTGCACTACGACCTGCAGACCGGCCGCATGGACACCGGCGAGCGCTACATCACCGACGGCGAGCCTGGCTGGTGCCTCTTCGACAAGACCACCGGTGCCCTGCAACAGGGGCTTCGCTACCTTCCCGACCACAACAAGGTGGTCTACTACGACCGCTACACCGGCCGCATGCGCCTTGGCTTGCAGGAGATAGGGGGAACACAGGTATTCTTCGACCCCGTGACGGGCGCCATGCAGGCGGACGGTTTTGATGTGATGGCTCGCGCGGCGCACGTGGATGGCCTGGCGATTCCCGACGAAACCCTGCTTGCCTTGCTTCAGGATGGCGCGCGTGTTCGCGTGCTGGGCGACAGCATCTGTGGCGGCTGGGGCGTCAGCACCCCAATTGCCTATGGCGAGCGTGTCATAGCCCAGATAGACGATAAGACGTGGCACGAGCCTGCGGACCAGGCGCCCACATGGGTGAACGCCCTGCGCTCCTACCTTGCGGCCCATAACGGCACGCTCTTCAACGCGGCCGTTCCCGCCAAGGGCTACGACTGGTTCGACACCCTCGAGGAGGGTCTGCCCAACGGTGGCGAGGAGGCCTTCGACCTTACGATTGTCGCTTTGGGCACCAATGACTGGGGGAAGACTCCGGAGGAGTTGACCGCCTACGCCACGAGCGTGTATGCAAAGGCACAGGAAACGGGCGGTAAGGTGCTTGCCGTGCTGCCTGCGCCGGTCAAGACGAATGCCGAAGGCCATGAAGGCTCCTTCAAGGTGCATCAGACCCTAGTGGACACCTGCAATGACCTTGGCATCCAGACGATTGACCTCTTCCAGCACTTCTATCCCGCAGCGCTTGCGGCCAAGTTTGCAACTCCGGAGCTCTATGCCGACGGTGTCCACCCGACGGTGGCGGGCCAGGCGGTGCTGTGGAACATCATCTCGGAGAGTCTGGGCATCATCTAGGCAGTCGGCCGTGCGGTGTACCAAGTGATGAGGAAGGCAATGGAGCAACGGGAGCCAAAGCTAGGCGAAGACACCGAGCGTCGAACGTGGTTGGGCGCTCGCGGCTCATGGCATCCTACGAGAATGCAGCGTGTGCTCTTCCTTGCCCTGTTGACCTTGATCTGCTCATACCCGTTTTTCCGCAGCACCATTGCCTTGGGCCACGACGTGATGTTCCACCTTTTGCGCATCGAGTCGATCGCAAAGGGCCTCTCACAGGGCATCCTGCCCGTACGGCTCTACCAGGCACAGGCGTATGGCTTGGGCTATCCCTGTGGGGTCTGCTACCCAGACACTTTCCTCTACGCGCCGGCGCTGCTGCGCTGCCTGGGCCTGTCGCTCAAGGGCGCCTACGTGGCGTTCATCGTCATGGTGAATGCGGCGACGGCTTTCCTTGCCCTCTATTCGTTCAGGCGGCTGTTTGGCTCTTACGAGGCGGGCATGGCGTGCACGGTTCTATGGGCCTTGGCCCCATATCGCCTGTGCTGCCTGTTCATCCGTGCGAGTGTGGGGGAGTACCTGGCGCTGGTCTTTGCCCCGCTGCTTGCCCTGGGCATTTGGGCAACGCTTGGCACCGACAGATGGAAGAATGGCTGGGTCTGGCTCGGTCTGGCCTGCGCCGGCATCGCCCAGTCCCATCTGCTGAGCATCGTGCTGTTCGCCCTCATTGGCCTGCCGGTGGTTGTCGTTCTGCTCGTGAGGGGCACGACATCGCATAAGCTCTTCGGCCTCGCCAAGGCGGCCGTGCTGGCAACGGCGCTTTCGCTGTGGTTTGTGGTGCCCTTCATGTCCTTCTACACGCAGCATGCGATGAAGGTGGCAGGTGTGGTGGAAGACACGTTCCGCTGGTCGCTCGAGCCCGCCCAGCTGCTTGCTCCCTTCCAGTCGTTCGAGGGGGTCTCGAGTCCTTTGGGAGATTCGCTCGAAAGCGAAATGCCGCTGGGGCTTGGATGGGCCCTGATGCTTGGCGTCCCCGCGTGGATCGCCACACTCGACACGTCTCGCAAGGACTCCGATGAGGCGCCCGATGCGCCGGTGGCCCTGCTGCTTGCGGTGGCCGCTTGCGTGGCCGCCCTGCTCACCACCTATCTATTCCCCTGGTACAAGCAATACGACGCGGGCTTTATGGGCGCCATTATGGGCAAGCTTGCCGTCATCCAGTTCCCCTGGCGCTTCTTGGGGCAGGCAAGCATCCTGCTGGCGCTGCTGTGGGGAGTCTTGCTGCTGCGGTGGCGCGGCAACACGGTGCGCGCGCTTGCCCTTGCCGCGCTTTGCCTCAGCGTGCTGGAGGCGGGGTATGCGACCAGCACCTATGTGCGCCATGCCTACGTGCTTCCCGAGGAGCAGCTGCTTGCCGAGGCGGGAGCCGAGATCGGAGCGGGGGAGTACCTGCCGGAAGGCGTGGAGCTCGATGACGTGAAGGCGCGGGCGGACAGACAGCCCATTGCCTCGTCCGAAATGTTGGAGATCCAAGCGTCTGGTTGGCAGAACTCCCAGAGCTACGTCATCACCTACCGGAACAACGGGGCAGGCGAGGAGCGTATCTCGCTTCCCGTACTCTGGTGCAAGCTCCTGAAGGCAACCGTCACAACCGATACGGGCAAGGATGAACCTCGCGCGTTGGGCATGGCTGGTGGGTTTGCCGAGCTTATAGTAGAGCCGCAGGAGCAAGCGACCGTGGAGGTCCGCTTCGTCGAACCGCTGCCGTGGCGCCTGGCCGAGGTGGTTTCGGTTCTTACGGTTATCGGCCTTGTGGCATGGGCGGAATACGCCCGTCGTGGCAATGCACGCCTTTAGTTGACGAGCGCCTGAGCGTGCACTGGGGGCGTCAAATGCCGTTTCCCCTGAATCATCATTAGAGGCTCGCTTCTGAGCTGCATGTGTGGTTTGCGGCAAGGCAGACATGTCTTGCTAGAATACTCTGCGTATGTGTGAAACGCTCAGCTAAGGAGCCCCATCTTGTCTAACCCAACGATTGCGGTGCTGGTCCCCTGCTACAACGAGGCCCTGACCATCGCAAAGGTTATCGACGACTTCCACACCTCGCTGCCCGAGGCGACGGTGTATGTGTATGACAACAACTCATCGGATGGCACGTCCGAGATCGCGCTGGCCCACGGCGCCGTCGTGGTGGCTGAGCCGCGGCAGGGCAAGGGCAACGTGGTGCGCCAGATGCTGCGCGACATCGATGCCGACTGCTACCTGATGGTCGATGGTGACGACACCTATCCCGCCGAAGCAGCTCCCGCGCTGGTGGCACCCATCCTGAACGGCACGGCCGACCACGTGGTGGGTGACCGCCTCTCCAACGGCACCTACGGTGAGGAGAACAAGCGCGCCGGGCACGCCTTTGGCAACGACCTCGTCCGCTGGCTCATCAAGCGCCTCTATGGCTTCGACTACAACGACGTCATGACGGGCTATCGTGCCATGAGCCGCGCCTTCGTCAAGACGCTGCCGGTGCTCTCCGAGGGCTTCCAGATCGAGACGGAGCTTTCCATCCACGCGGTCGACAAGCGCTGGCGCATCGTGCAGATCCCCATCGAGTACCGCGACCGTCCCGAGGGTTCGGTTTCGAAGCTCGACACCATCCCGGACGGCATCCGCGTTCTGCGCATGATCGCCAGCCTGGCAAAGGACTACAAGCCGCTGCCGTTCTTCGGCATCCTGTCGTTCGTCTCGCTGGCGTTCTGCCTGCTGTTGGGCATCCCCGTCATCACCGAGTTCCACGTTACGGGCATGGTGCCGCGCTTCCCCACGGCCATTCTCGCACTTGGCCTGGGCATCCTGGCGGTGCTCTTCTTCGTGTCGGGCCTGATTCTCGACACGGTGGTCAAGGGCAACCGCCGCCAGTGGGAGCTTGAGGTCATGCGCGTGTGGAACGAGCGCAGGTAACGCGCCCTGCAGGCAAGACATGTTCGTGTAAGGCTTCGATTCTTCGACGCATTTGAAGAGGTGCGTAAACGCTATGGATACAAGTGGTGTCGATACGACGGTGGCAGTCGAGCAGAACCCTGCCTGCCCCAAGCTCTGGGTGGTCATCCCGTGCTACAACGAGGAGGCGGTCATCCCCGAGACCAGCCGTCGCCTCACAATCAAGATGCACGCACTGCTCGAGTCGGGTCGCATCGACCCGCAAAGTCACGTGCTGCTCATTGACAACGGCAGTCGTGACGCCACTTGGAGCCAGATCAGCCAACTGCATGCCGGCCGCCTGGGCGAACTCGAGGTGAAGCCCGGGCTGTTCCGTGGCTTGAGCCTGGCACACAACGCCGGACACCAGGGCGGGCTCTATGCCGGCCTCATGCATGCGCTGGACCACGGATGCGACTGCACCATCTCGCTCGATGCCGACCTGCAGGATGACATCGAGGCCATCGACGAGATGCTGGCTAAGCATGCGGCGGGCGCCGAGGTCGTCTATGGCGTGCGCAACAACCGCGACACCGACACCGCCTTCAAGCGCAACACCGCCGAGGGCTTCTATGGCTTCATGCGCTGGCTGGGAGTTGAGATGGTGTCCGACTCCGCCGACTACCGCCTGATGGGGCGTCGCTCGCTTACGGCACTCTCGCGCTATCAGGAGGCCAACCTCTTCCTGAGGGGCATCGTGCCCTCGTTGGGCTTCCCTGCCGACAAGGTCTACTATCGCCGCGCGGAGCGCTTCGCGGGGGAGTCGAAGTACCCGCTGGGCGACCTCATCTCCTTCGCGCTGGAAGGCATCACGTCGTTCTCTACCACTCCCATACGCCTGGTGACCATAGCGGGCCTGCTCTCGCTGGTGGTTTCGTTTGTCATGGTGCTCTATGCCCTCATCAGCCGTGCTACCGGGCATGTGGTGCCGGGCTGGACGAGCCTGATGGTATCGGTGTGGTTTGTGGGTGGCATGATCATGGTGTCGCTGGGCATCGTGGGAGAGTATGTGGGTCGCACCTACATCGAGTCGAAGCGCCGTCCGCGCTACATCATCAGCGACTGGCTCGACTAGGGCCAAACGCTGCGGCTTGCCACGCGCACACGGGAGCGATAGGGGAGGAAGCGCTATGTCAGGGCGCCATAAGGCCATGCGTCAAGATGCGCAAACTACACCGACGAGCCCAAGCCAGACGGCAGAGGCGGCTACGGGCGCGGTGGGGCATATCTGCGCTTGGGCATCAGGGGCCTTTACGACGCTCATCCTCTTTGCGGCAACGGTGCTGTTTGCGGGACTATCTGTCGCCTCGGCAGTTCTGACCGTGCAGGGGCGCGACTTTTCGATGACGTGGGCAACCATCAGCACCTATAACGCGATTCCCGTCATCGTGGGTCTTGTCCTTTGGTGCGGTGTTGCCCTGTGGGTGGTACGCCGCCAAACAGTGCCGGGGCACCGCCGCAATGCCCTCATCGGCTTTTGGGTTTCGTTTCTGCTGAGCCTCGCCTGGATATTCATCTCGTGCAGCGGCCCGGCTCGCGACTCCTACGATGTGTCGGGTGCGGCTTGGGCCATGCTGGGCGACGAGATTGTGCCTGAGTCCATGAAGAGCTGGGCGGCGCACGGGCGCTTCGTCTGGGGCATCGAGATGCCCGAAGGTATGCCCAGCAACGAATCGTACCTGGGCCGCAACCCGCACCAGCTGCTGCTGGTTGCGATGCTCGAGCTCTGCCAGCTTGTGGCGGGCACGGGCTTTGCCCAGCTCTTTCAGGTGCTGAATGCCTTCGTCAACGGGGCAACATGGTTCGTGCTTATCGAGCTTACCTACGAGCTTTGCCGCGACGATCGCGCGGCGGTGTTCGCCTTGGGCATCTGCGCCCTGTTCAACCCCATAGTGCTCTACGCCACCTTCATCTACGGCAACTCTCTTGCCCTGCTGCTCGACCTGCTCGCCTGGTGGCTGACTTTGCGGGCGCTCCGCGAGGGCGTCTCCACGCGCATGCAGATGCTTCAACTGCTGGGGGCATCGGCCCTGCTTGCGCTGGGTGCGCTCGTGAAGCAGACGATGGTCATCGTCTCCATCGCCTTTGCGGTCACGATCGTCGCCCACATGGTGAGAACCCGCTCCGTGCGCATCGTGCCCTTTATTGTGCTGCCGTTTCTTTTGTATAGCGTAACGAACGGGGCGCTTCTGGCGCACTACGAACAAAAGACGGGCTCGCAGCTTATCGGCCAGCCTAAGCTCACCTGGATCGTCATGGGCCTTGGCGGCGGCCGCGAGTATGATGCCGCTGCTACGGGAAACCCTGCCCTTGCCGATGACCTTGGGTATCCGGGTTACTTTGACGCGTATGTGTTCAAGTCGCCCAAGCAGGAGGGCTTTGCCTCCATCGACGAGATGAACGCGTACACGCTGAAGCTCAGGTTACAGCACTTCAGGCGCGACCCCGCTTTCACGTTGCGCTTCTTTGGCCGCAAGCTTGCCACGGAATGGCTCGAGCCCACCTATGAGTGCCTAAGAGTCTCCAACTATGACGGGGAGCCGGGAAACCCTGCTACGGTTCTAGCCGATAAGAGCAGGGAGTATACCGTGGTGGGAAGGCACTTTTACTACGGGCGGCTCAACAGCGCCATCATCTGTCTGGCCGATCTGGCCCAGTCTCTCGTGTACTTCGGAGCGCTTGCCTATTGCGCGAAGGCGCTGCGTGATTGCCGTGGGGCGAAGCTTGGAACTGCCGAGCTGCTCCCCCTCATTCTCATACTGGGCAGCGTCGTCCTGTATGTGGTATGGGAGAGCAAGTCGATGTATCTCATGCCCTACATCGTGTTCATGATTCCACAGGCGTCGGTCGGCTGGATTTGGGCAGCACATGCTGTTAGGACTCACGACATCAACACGCACATGCACTAAAGTGCACCGTTGATTACATCAAATACCCGTTTTGTCACAGGCTCGCCTGTTTCATGCTACATTTAAAAACGCTTTGTGTTTCTAGCTTGCGTGAGGTGAGGCTTTGTGAGACGTGTGCTGAGTAATGTATGGCTAACGCTTCTGTTGGCCTGTGCGGTTGTAGCTGCCGTTCCTATGGTGGTTCAGGCAACCGAAGCAAACGAGGTGCTGAACAGCGCTGTGGAGGAGTCTGCGGTGCCGGCGGCAGAAGTCGAGCCTGTCGACGAGGTGGCTGCACCCGAGGAGGCCGAGGCCACGGAGCTCCTTCCCGCAGAGGACGCGCCGGCGCTCGCGACGTTCGCGCCTCAGCACAACACGACGCTCGTCACGGTCACTCTAGGCGATATGGCCTCCGTCCAAGCCCAGGGAGCAACCGCCGTGCGCGTGCGCGCGGCGGTCATCTACAACGGCGAGGAGAAGCGCAGCGTCCAGCAGGAGGTTGCTCTGGCTGATATCGACCCTGCAACCGGCTCCTTCGACGTGGACTTTGGGACCTTCGGCAAGCTCTTTGCCACGGTGGACCTTCTGAAGGACGGCGAGGTACTGCAGAGCCTTCCCCAGACCCAGGTCAATGTGACGGCCGACACCTACAACATCGGCGCTCTCACGGCAACGATGCCCGTGACACTCTTCTCGCTTTCGCTCTGGGGCGACGGGAACATTCGCACCGATGGCCCCTCGATGATCATGCTCATGCGTGCGGCTGCCTACAACTGGGATGAGCTGCCCGGGCCCACCGACAGCCTGTATGGCGTGTATGGCATTCCGTACTTCACCGACGAGGAGCTGCGCGCCCAGCAGGACGACCAGTTCGGGCATTTCATCAACGATCAGGCGGCCGTGATAGCCGACTACGTGCATGACCTCTATGAGATTAGCCCCGACTCGCAGTTCGTCTTCTACTTTGGCGACAACTTCTCGTTCGTGGCACAGACTTGCATCTATGCGAACGGCATTCCCGAAGACCACTATTCCATGAACGTGCTTAGCGATGGCACGGGCTCATACTCCGCATCGTTCGGGCAGCACTACGCAGGAACCGATCCTGCTGCCGACCATGAGCGCTACGTGCAGGAGTGGGTTGCCGCCAAGCAGCACGCCTACGAGACCGGCGTGGTGGACGAGGGCTTCGACGGACCTGCCTACGACAACATCCAGCGCCATGTGTGGGCCATGATCGACTCCGAGCCCAACGCGCACTGGTGGCTTACGCGCCCCTCGCTGCTCAATTCTGCAGGCGATGGCAATACTTTTGGAAGTGCCGTTGCCGCAAGCCCCAAGGTGCGCTCGTTCAATGTGGGCAATGCCCTCAAGGCGCTGCAGGCAGCAGGCGATGACGCCATTGCCGAGTTCAAGGCACTCTACGACTTCAACGATGGCTACTTCTCTGCCGCCGAGGAGCAGGGCAAGGATGCGATGGTCTTTCTGGGCACGCGCGTCGATCGCGAAGCGAACTTTTCCGAGTACGCACGCTTCGTGATGGAGTACTACGGCGACGACTACGTGTACTACTACAAGGGTCACCCCGCAACTCCCACCGATCTGCACCCCAACAAGGCCGCGCAGCTCAAGGGCCTGGGCATCACCGACGTCGATGCCACCATCGCCGCCGAGCTCATCCTGTTCTTCAATCCCGAGATCTACCTCTCGGGCTATGCCTCTAGCACCTACTCGAGCGTGCCCAAGGGCATGGGCAAGGGCATGTTCAACATGACCAAGGCCGCGGGCCTTGCCAACGAGATGTACTGCAACATGGACTACTGGTCCACGCCGGTCAGCGACGCCACGCCCGAGGCGGCCCGCGCGCTCTGCACCGAGGGGCATGACAATTTCCTGGTGGAGTTCAGCGACGAGATCATTGCCGAGAAGGGCTATGACATCGCCATCTGGGACGCCACCGACTCGCTCATCATCTACTACCGCCTCGAGGAGGATGGCTCCTATACCGAGGTGGGCCGTAGTGGCAGCGGTATCAAGGGCGACATGTCCCTTCCCGAGGGAACCTACATCATCCAGAGCAACCTGCGCGATGACCTGGTGCTCGACAATCCGCACAGCTCGACCGTCGCAGGCTCCAACATCCACGTGTGGGCCTACAACGGTGGTGCCAACCAGCAGTGGGAGCTTACCTACGACCGCGAGGGCTATGCGACGCTCGTCAACAAGGCCAGCGGCAAGGCGCTTGACGTGACGGCCGGCTCCTCGCGCCCCGGTACCAACATCGAGCAGTGGGATACCATCGGCAGCACGGCTCAGAAGTGGAACGTCAAGCGCAACACCGACGGTACCTATACGCTCATCTCGTGCGTGGGCAACGACGTTGCGGCCGATGTGGCCGGAGCGAATGCTGCCAACGGCACGAATGTCCTTTTGTGGAACAAGACGAATGCGGCCAATCAGAAGTGGCGTTTCCTTTCCCTTAAGCCCGACGTTTCCGCCGAAGGCATGGCAGAGATTGAGGAGGGTTACTACACACTGGCGCCAAAGCTCGCTCCCTCCATGCGCCTCGACGTCGAGGGCTGGTCGATGGTCAATGGTGCCAACCTGCTGAGCTGGCATGAGACCGGTGGCGTCAATCAGGTCTTCCACATCAAGAAGCTGGAGAGCGGCTTCTATAGCTTGACCAACGCCTTCACCGGCAAGGCGCTGGACGTGGACCATGGTGCTCCCATTTCGGGCACCAACGTGCTTCAGTGGCAGGCCAACGGCGGCACCAACCAGGAGTGGGCCATCACGAGCCTCATCGATGGAACCTACGGCCTGCAGAATGTGGGCACGGCGCTCATGCTCGACCTCTATGGCGCCAACACCTCCGCAGGTGCCAACGTGGCAGGATACCGAGCCAACGGCAGGAACTCTCAGCGCTGGCTGCTCCACAAGGTCGATGACCCGTGCGCCGCGACGCGTGAGAAGACGAGCGGGCAGGAGCCGGTCGTGGAGGCAGGCACCTACACCATCGCGTCGAGCGTGCGCGCCAATGCGGTGCTGGACGTGGCGGGCGCCAATATGAATGGTGGCGCCAATGTGCTTCTGTGGGACAACCACGGCGGAGCAAACCAGAAGTGGGAGATCTCCTACGACGAGGACGGCTTCGCAAGCATTGTGAACGTGAACAGCGGCAAGGCGCTCTCGTACGAGGGCATCGGCAATCTGGTCAACGTGGCGCAGCACACCCGCATCGGTGCCGCCAACGAGAAGTGGGCGCTTGTGGCAAACGATGACGGCACGGTCACGCTGGTGCCGGCGCTGGCGTCTGGCTTTGCGCTCGATGCCGATCATGGCCGCGCAACGAATGGCACGAACATCCAGCTCTACCAGGCGAATGGGGGAGCGGCACAGCGCTTCCGCCTGACGGCCGCGTAAGCGAAACCCTGTACGCATCTGGGCGCCACTCAACGTTGAGTGGCGCCCTTTTTCGTACAGAGTGGCCGACCCTGCACGCAATCGGGCGAAGAGCGAGATGCGGTAGCGCCCATATCCGTACACGGTCGCATACCTGCATGGATTTCGCTTGCAGGACTGGCCATGAGCGCGAGTCCCGTGGCCAGTCCCGCACGCAAGAACCGACACTGGGTGTGCATAATGAGATGGTTTCCTCTTGTGTTGTGCGGATATCCCCACATTTCTGGCCATGTGAAATGGCTATGGTATTATCCACTAGATACGTGCTATATGGAGTTTCATGCTTGGAGTGACCTATGACGCAATTCAAGATAATGAATGTTCTGCTTTCCGACACCCCGCAGTTCCTAGGCTGCCCCCTGCTGCTGACCCGCTCCGACCGCCTCTGGCGTCGTGGCGCAGAACAGGGCACGTGGCTTCTGGAAGGCCCGGGCTCGCATGATTTCACGACCTTCTTCAACGGGGCCTCCGTCCAGAAGTGGCGCGAGTACACGGTTGCCCAGGACTTCTTCCTGCACATTGAGCTGCGCGGAGCGGCCGCTACGCTTATCGAGACTCGTACCGGTGCCTTCAACTGGTACTCCGACGAGGTGAGCGAGGCTCAGGTTGAGGTTGACGCCAGCAATCAGTGGCAGAGCATCGATCTTCCGCTTGTCGTCAAGGATGACGATGTGGTCGTCTCGTTCAAGCTCGTCTGCGAGGGTGCCGTTGAGGTGCGCAACGCCTACTTCTACACCGAGGTCGAGCAGGACCAGATTCGCGACGTCGAGCTTGCGCTGTGCACCACCACCTTCAAGAAGGAAGAGTTCATCGAGCGCAACATCGGCCTGGTGAAGCAGGAGATTCTCGCTTCTACCGACCTCATTGCCAAGCACTTCCACATGCACGTGGTGGACAACGGCCGTACGCTCGACGCGGCAAGCCTCGAGGCGCCCGGTGTGACCATTCACCCCAACCCCAACGCTGGTGGCGCTGGCGGATTTGCGCGTGGCATGATTGAGGCCATGGAGCAGGAGCCGCGCGCGACGCACGTGCTTTTGATGGACGACGACGTGCTTGTGTCGCCTGAGAGCATCATCCGCACGTTCAACCTGCTCTCTATCGTCAACGACAAGTACGCAGAGGCCTTCGTCTCTGGCGCCATGATGAACCTCGACGAGCCCAACATCCGCTGGGAGGACATGGGCTTTGTGGGCTACGACGGTGCCTTCCATCCCATCAAGCCCATCTCGCGTATGGACGTCCTGCATGACGTCGTGGCGAACGAGACCTTCGACATTCCGTCATACCTGCCCAAGTGCGGTGACCAGGAAGAGCACTATGCCGCTTGGTGGTACTGCGTGATTCCCATGACGCAGATTGACCGCAACGGCCTGCCGCTGCCCATCTTCGTGCGCGGCGACGATGCCGAGTACAGCCGTCGTTGCAAGCCTGAGTTCATCACGATGAACGGCATCTGCATCTGGCACCTCTCGTTCCACATGCGCTACAGCGCCGCCCAGGAACGCTACCAGATGGTACGCAACACCCTCATTGACCACTACACCACGAGCTTTGGTGGCGACGCCGACTTTATGGGCGCCTTCGAGAAGATGGTCACGCGGGAGCTGCACAAGTTCAACTACACCAATGCCGAGCTTGCCATCAAGGGCCTTGAGGACTTCCTCAAGGGGCCGGAGTGGATCATGCAGCCGGTGGCCGAGCAGGCCTTCATGGACGCGAACCGTACCTGCGAAAAGCTCATTCCGTTCCCCGAGCTCTTCGAGCAGGCCAAGGAGCTGGGCGTCGACCTCACCGAGGCTACCGACTGGAAGATTTATCGCGACCGTCCCTTCGAGGGCGGCGACAAGAAGCTGCTCGAGCTGACCTACAACGGCCAGCGTTTCACCACGTCGTATATCGAGAAGGGCAAGGTTGCCGTCATCGACAACGTGGGCTGGGCATATCCTGCGGGCAAGTTCCAGCATGCCGAGTACATCATCTCGATGGACCTGCCCAACCATCAGGGCATCATTCGCCACATCGACCGCGAGCGCTTCCGTCAGGTGAAGGAGCGCCTGCGCAAGGCGCTGCACGAGTATGACGAGCGTAAGGACGAGCTCGCCAAGAGCTACTCCGCCGCACGCGCTGAGATGACTTCGGTGCCGTTCTGGAAGCAGTACCTGGGCATCGCGTAATGGTTGAGACAGACGCTGCCGCCAAGAAGGTACGCGTAGGGTATTTTGACGCCGCAAAAGCGCTGGCCATCCTGGCTGTCATTTGCGGGCATACTGCCATACGCTTTCTGGGGGTGGGCAGGGGAGCGACGCTTACGTTCGCCACCTGCTTCACCTTCCATCTGCCGCTCTTCTTTATGGTGAGCGGCTACTTCCTGCATGTGGATAGGCCTTTCTCGTGGAAGCGCGAGGCCAAGACCCTCATCCTGCCATATGCTTTCACAGCCGCGGCGGTGGTTGTGGGGGTCTGCGCCTGCAACCTCTGGCTTCACGACTGGGGCTCCACGCGTCAGCTACTCTACGATTGGGCGAATGCCGCCCTCTATGGCGCGGGCGACATTCCCGCGCACCCGCTGTGGCCCCAGAACGTGCGCATCGGCGCCATCTGGTTCTTGCTCGCGCTGTTCTGGGCACGCCTTGTGGTGGTTCTGGCACACAAGACGCCGGCTCCCGCCGTAGTGGTGGCTGCGTCCTTTGTGCTTGGCTACGTTTCGAGCACGTATGTCTTCCTGCCGTTCGACGTGCAGAGCGGCCTGTGCGCTGCCGCGTTCGTCTACCTGGGCACCCTTGCGCGGCGCTACAGGGTTTTCGACGAGAGCGTGCTTCCCGTGTGGGTGTGGCCCTGCCTGGCAGCCGTTTGGGTGTGGGCCATCCTGTGCTATGACGGCTTTGGCATGGCCATGTGCGCCTATGGCTCAACGCCGGTGGCTTTCGTGCGTAACGTGGCGGGCGGCATCGCAGGCACGATGTGCATCATCGGCATCTGCATGGCGGCCGAGCGCTTCTTGGGCTGGTCGTCGCCTTACCAGCTGCTGTGCTCTCTGGGTCGCATCACCCTTCCCATCATGTGCGTGCACCTCTTTGAGGACGATGTGGTGCGCTGGGGCTGGGTCGTCGACTTCACGGCGCGCGCGTTTGGGCACATGAGCTTTGCCTGGCTTATCGTGCTGGCCATTCGTGTGATTCTCGACGTGGCTATAGCGCGCTTCCTCATCAAACTCCCGGTGGTCTCCGTATGTCTGGGTGCCCCGCGCAAGGTGCAGGATCCTGGGGAGGAGCCCTCTGATGGCGAGGACCCTATTCCTTCTTGGGGCAACTTCGGCTGGGAGGGCAAGCTCCTTCTTGTGCTTGTCATACCCTGCGTGGTGCTCATCACTTACCTGGCCGCTGTCACCACGGCAGACATCAACATTGCCACGGGAATGCCCAAGGGCAACGAGGACCTCATGGTGCTCACGGGCCTTGCCAACGGCGACCTTGCGAGCGTGGTCGTTCCGGCCATTCTGGCACTGGTGCTGCTGGCGTGCATCGTCGCTGTGGTCTGGCTTTTGCGCCGCGCCAATCCCGACATCCTGTGCGCGGTCTGCATGCTGGTCATTCTCGTCATACAGGTGCTGTGGATTCGCGCCTTGGGGACGACGAAGTATCTCTACGTTGACAGCATGTCGGTCGAGAAGCTGGCACGCGACTATCTCAACGGCACGTATGCCGAGTTCAAAGACCCAATACATAGCGTGGTGCCCTACCTCAGCTTCTATCCCTTCCAAGCCTGTACGACCTGGTTCCTGATTGCGTGCTATGTGCTCTTTGGCGTAGGCAACCAGATGGCGTACTTCGTGATCAACGCTGTGTGCAACGTCTTTACGTTCCTGGGTCTTTACCTGCTGCTTCGCCACGCGTTCCCGAAACGCCCCGTCATTGGGGTTGCGTACTGTGTGCTCATGGGCATCTGCACGCCGCTGTGGTTCTCGTGCGTGTTCCTCTACGCCAATATGATAGGGCTGGCATTTGGCGTGTGGGGCATTCTGTTCTCGGTAAAGGCAATCGATACCGAAGACAGGGGAGATAGGCTCGCAAAGATCATCTGGTCGTTCTTCCTGTTGGCCATCTCGTGCTTTACCAAGTCGACCTACGTGCTGTTCGTGCTTGCTGCCATTGTGCTGTGGGTGGTTTATGCGCTGAGATCACGTCACATGGGGGCCATACCCTGCGTGCTGCTGTGCGCATACCTTGCCTCGCAGAGCGCCAACCTGGGCGTGCGTGCCATGGAGCGCATCGTGGACATCGACTTCGGCCGTGGCCTACCGAAAACCACATGGATTGCCATGGGCATTAACAACCATACCGAGGTTCAGCTCTACACCAAGAACATGTCCGAGGCTGACGCCGAGGCCTTTGTGCAGAACTTCGCCGAATCCGAGTGGATTTATGGTCCAAAGATTGTCGACCCGGCACCACTTGAGAACGGAACGCTCCCTGAGGGTCAAAAGCGCGTGAGCTATTACCGCAAGGCTGTGCCGGGCTGGTGGCGCTGGGACATGTACGACGCCTTCTTAGCAACGAATAACGACTACGACAAGCAGAACGAGATTCAGATTGCCCACATCAAGGAGCTGGTTGAGGGCTATATCGCCAACCCCCAGAGCGCCATCGACTTCTTTGGGGCAAAGCTGGCCACCGAATGGGCCAACCCCGACCTCATGACGCTGTATTACTCGTCGCTGGGCGACAACCATTTGGGCGGTGTCGAGAACTACCTGATCTACCAGGACTATCCCAGTGCCAGGTACCTGCGGGTAGGCCTCGACGCGTTCCAGAACCTCGTGTATTGGGCTGCCCTCGCGACGCTCCTGGGCCTGCTCGTGAGCAAGAGGCGTCTCAACGCGAGCCTCGCGGGCATACTCGTGTGCTTCCTGACGGGCTTCCTCTGCTTCGTGTTGTGGGAGGCAAAGAGCGTGTACGTCCTGCCGTACTTCTTCCTGCTGGTACCCGTGGCAGCCGTGGGGCTGGGCGCGCTGGTCCAGCGTTTTGGAGGAATGCGTTCGGAGAACCCCATCGTTGTGGCCAAAGGCACGAACGAATAGGAGGCTGGCATGGCAACTGATTCGTCTGCGCCCCAAGCCGCGAAGGTACGCCTGCCCTATTACGACAACGTCAAGTTCTTCCTCATCGTGTGCGTTGTCATCGGACACATCATCAAGTTCGGGCCGATGGATACTGCCTCCGAAGCGCGAGGCTTAGGCGTGTTCATCTACTCGTACCATATGCCCCTGTTCATCTTTTTGTCGGGGCTGTTCCTCAAGCGCGAGCGCATCACCTTTGCGGGGACCTTCAAGCGCGCGGCGCAGTATCTGGCGCTCTATGCGCTTGCCAAAGTCCTGCGTAGGGCAGTGCCCTTCATGCTTGGCCAGCCGGTAACCATCGACTGGCTCAATGAAGCCGGTCTGCCTTGGTTCATGTTCGCGCTTGCTGCCTACTACGTGCTTGCCTGGGCTCTACAGTGGTGCAACTTCTACGTGGTAGGAATTGCGGCGCTGGTGGGTGCACTCTATGCCGGCAATGTGCCCGAGATAGGGGACTACCTCTGTCTTTCGCGCGTGATTGTGTTCTTCCCCTTCTTCTGGCTGGGTCATGCCCTTGATGCCCGGCGCGTGACCGAGCACTTTGCGCAGGAGGGCCCGAAGGTGGCGGGCGTCGCCCTGATCCTACTCGCGGGATATGTGTGCTTCACGCACGCCGATGCGCTCTTTGGCTACCGCGACCTCTTCTTGGGCAGGAGCTGCTATGCGCTCTCTCCCATCCCTCGCTGCACGTGGATGAATCGCCTGTGCGGTTACGCCGTCTCGCTCGCCCTCTCCTATGCCATCCTGGCCATCATGCCGCAGGGCCACGTTCCGCTGATGAGCACCTATGGCACGAGGACCCTGCAGGTGTACCTGCTTCACTATGAGGTCATCGAGCTGCTTTGGGTCTATGGGGTCCTCGATGCGGTGCTGAACTGCGACAAGTACGGGTGGGTGCTCTTCATACCGCTTGCCGTGCTCATTGCGGTGGTGCTTTCCATTCCCAAGCTGCCGAAGCTGCCCAAGCTGCAGGTGCCGGAGATGTTCAAGCGCGCCACCTCGGCGGCAGACGGTTCGTAAGGGACCGCGTGCGTGAGGCCCTGTGCGTACTTTTCGGATTATCCGAGGCCTCATGCGACATCTGGTAGGTTTGTCTGTAACGCAACATGAGCAAATCGAGGTGACACCCCATGAAAGTGGTTATCCTAGCTGGTGGCTATGGCACGCGCATCTCCGAGGAGTCGCAGTTCAAGCCCAAGCCCATGATAGAGATAGGCGGCATGCCCATCCTCTGGCACATCATGAAGACCTACTCCCATTATGGGTTCAACGACTTCGTCATCTGTGCCGGATACAAGCAGAGCTACATCAAGGAGTGGTTCTCAAACTACTTCCTGCACACCTCCGATGTGACCTTCGACTTCTCGACGGGCGAAAACCTCGTCACCTTCCACAACCGCCAGACCGAGCCCTGGAAGGTCACCATCTCCGACACCGGCCTTCACACGCAGACGGGTGGCCGCATCAAGCGCATCCGTGAGTACGTGGGTGACGAGCCCTTCATGCTGACCTATGGCGACGGCGTGGCCGATGTCAACATCCCCGAGCTGCTCGCCTACCACAAGTCGCACGGGCGTATCGGCACCATGTCCATGTACAACTTCGGCCAGAGCAAGGGCGTCATCGAGGTGGGCAAGGAAGGTGTCATCGATGCCTTCCGCGAGAAGTCCGACATGGATGGCGACCTCATCAACATCGGCTTCATGGTCTTCGAGCCTGGTATCTTCGACTATTTGCCGGGCAACTGCGACGACATGCCCTTCGAGCGCGACCCCCTCTACAACCTGGTGGCCGACCACCAGCTCATGGGATTCGTCCATCACGGCTACTGGCAGTGCATGGACACGCTGCGCGAGAAGCAGCAGATAGAGCGACTCTGGGAATCTGGCAACGCACCGTGGAAGCTGTGGGAATAAATGGTTGATCTGAACTTCTTCAAGGGAAAGCGCGTCCTTCTTACCGGGCACACCGGCTTCAAGGGATCGTGGATGAGCGTCGTTTTGGCAAACGCGGGCGCCGAGGTCATTGGCTACTCGAGCTGCAGCAAGACCGAGACGAGGCTGTTCGACCTGTGTGGCATCAAAGACCAGATCACGCACATCAAGGGTGACGTGCGCGACCTCGACCATCTGCTCGCAGTGTTTGCCGAGCACCAGCCCCAGATTGTGATCCACATGGCCGCGCAGCCCATCGTGCGCGACAGCTACAAGGACCCGGTCGGCACCTACAGCACCAACGTCATGGGCACAGTGAACGTCTGCGAGGCCGTGCGCCAGACCCCCAGCGTGCGCTCCTTCCTCAATGTCACCACCGACAAGGTGTACCAGAACAACGAGTGGGAGTGGGGCTACCGCGAGAACGAGCCCCTCGACGGCTACGACCCGTACAGCAACTCGAAGTCGTGCTCGGAGCTGGTCACCCACAGCTACCAGCGCAGCTTCTTCGCAGAGTCCGGCGTCGCGGTCTCCACGGCGCGCGCGGGCAATGTCATTGGCGGCGGCGACTTCGCCCGTGACCGCATCATCCCCGACTGCGTGCGCGCGGCGGTTGCGGGGCGCAGCATCGTGGTGCGCAACCCCTTCTCCACGCGTCCCTACCAGCATGTGCTCGAGCCGGTGTTTGCCTACCTGATGATTGCGGCCAAGCAGTATGAAGATCCCTCGTTTGCCGGCTACTACAACGTGGGCCCCGACGACCGCGACTGCTATCAGACCGGCCAGCTGGTCGATGTCTTCGTGAAGGAGTGGGGAGAGGGCCTGAGCTGGGTCAACGAGTATGACGGCGGCCCCCATGAGGCGAACTTCCTCAAGCTCGACTGCTCGAAGCTCAAGAACACCTTTGGCTGGGCTCCCCGCTGGGATCTTGCCGAGGCCGTCGCCAAGACCGTCGAGTGGAGCAAGGCCTGGGCAGCTGGACGCGACGTGCGCGCGGTCATGAACGAGCAGATTCGCACCTATGTCGAGGGGTGCTGATGGCCGAAGACGTCATCATCACCGGCGCGTCTGGCTTTGTGGGCAGCCATGTGGCGGCACACCTTGCCAGCAATGGATACCATGTGCATGCGCTCGCCCTTCCCGGCGAGCGGATACCTGACGCCCTGTGTGGCGAGGGCATAACGGTCGTGCGTGCAGACCTTGCCACCTGTGACATTCACGCCCTGGTGCTGCCCAAAGACCCGGTCTGCCTCTTCCACTTCGCATGGGCGGGCGTGGCCCCCGAGAGCCGCAGCTCCATAGAAGAGCAGAAGCGCAATGTCGACCTCACCTTGCGGGCCGTTGAGCTCGCCCATCAGCAGGGCGCCAAGCGCTTCGTGTTTCCCGGCTCCACGATGGAATATAGCTACGCTGGCACCGTCATCAACCGCAGCACGCCGCCCACCCCGCAGGATGCCTATGGGGCGGCCAAGATCAGCGCGCGCTACTTCGCCGAGCTGCTCTGCCGCCAGCACGGCATCGACTTCCTCTATACCGTCATCTCGGGCATCTATGCGCCCGACCGGCTGGGCAGCAACGTCATCACCTACACCATCGAGAAGCTGCTGGCAGGGGAGCGCCCCTCGCTCACCAAGCTCGAGCAGCTGTGGGACTACGTGCACATCGACGACGTCGTCCGTGCGTTCAGGCTCGTGATGGAGCGCGGCAAGAATGGTGGCTTCTATTGCATCGGCCACGGCGACAACTGGCCCCTGCACAACTACATCTACCTGATTCGCGACCTCATCGACCCGTCGCTGCCCTTGGGCGTGGGAGACGTTCCCTACAAAGACGAGGTCATGCCCATGTCTTGCGTCGACCTTTCCGAGATCGAGCGTGACACGGGCTATGAGCCCTCCATCGACTTCAAGGATGGCGTTGCGAGCATGATCGAGGCCGTGCGCCGCAGGATGGGCCAACGCTCGGAAAACTAAGCATGCGCACCAGGATGGCGAGTGCCTGGGCTCATATTCCCATTGGGTATGTGGGCATGCGGTGGTGATTGGCACGCGCAAGGTATCAAAACAGAGAACACCACCCCATGAAGCGCGGGGCTGCTGCTACCCTAAACCCTATCTGCCGAAGCTGACGGAAGATCCGTTACCAAAACTGGGAGGAACCCCTATGCGCAGGCGCAAGCTCTCTTCTTTCATCGCTGTGCTGATGCTGACCTTGGCGATGCTGGTGCCCTCGATGGCCCTGGCGGACGAGGCCGACATCGTTGCCCAAGACGTGACTGCAGCCACCGAGCCGGTGGCCGTCGTCACCGAGCAGGTAGCCGACGAGCCTGACGTGGGCGGAGAGGCCGTACAAGAGGTCGCTGCTCCCAGCGAGGAAGAGCCTGCCACGCCTGAGGGCGAGCTTCCCGAGGCTGTGGTGGAAGACGATGCTGCCGCGCCCGAGAATGACGGCACCGGTGACGCCGCCGCCGACGACGCCATGGCCCAGGACGTGGTCGAGACCACGACGGATGAGGTGTTGGACGCTCCACAGGGGCAGGAGTCTGTTGCAAGCGAGCTTGAGCCTACCGCAGGCGAGCAGGCCATGCAGGTGACCTCCGAAGGCCAGGCGGCACTCGATGCCTTTGCCGCGGCGCACGCCCACGACATCGCCGAGGGCACCTATGCCATCAAGAGCGGCTTGGGCAACAACCTGGTGATGGACGTGGACCATGCGGGCAAGACCGATGGCACGACCATCCTGATCTGGGAGTTCTTGAACGCGACCAACCAGCAGTGGGAGCTGAAGGCCACCACGGGCGGCTATTTCACCATTGCGAGCAAGTCGAGCGGCAAGTACCTCGACATCGCGGGCGGTGACACAAAGGCTGGCCCCTTTGCTGGCATCGTGCAGTGGAGCGAGCGCAAGGACGGCTCGCGCGGGCAGCTGTGGGTCATCTCGCAGGAGTCGGACGGCTACAAGTTCACCTCTGCGGTGCTCGGCGCCAAGGGCGAGCGGTACGTGCTCGACGTCTACGGCGGTAATGCCACCATGGGTGCCAAGCTCACCCTCTGGACCGACAAGAAGACCCAGGCGGCCAACCAGCGCTGGACCTTTGCCGTGACCGACAAGATCCTTGACGCCCTGGCAAAGGAGCACAAGGGCGACCTTGCCGATGGCACCTACTTCATCTCGAGCGAGCTGGGCTCCAAGCTCGTGCTCGACATCGAGTACGCATCGCGCGACAATGCAGCTGCCGCCGTCGTGTGGCCCAAGAACCCCTCGGCCAACGAGGGCTGGACCGTCTCACACAACGCGGCTGGATACCTCACCATCACCAACGCTCTTTCGGGTAAGGTGCTTGATGTGTACGGCGGCACCGCCTCCATCGGTGCCTCGGTCATCCAGTGGATGGACAAGCATGACGGCGCCCGCAACCAGCAGTGGATTGCCGCCAAGCAGAGCGATGGCACCTACCACCTCGTCTCGGCGCTTCCCTTCTCCAACTATCTGGTGCTTGACGTGTACGGCGCCAAGGCTGTGCCGCAGGCAAAGACCATCCTGTGGGTCGACAAGGGTGACGGTGCAGCCAACCAGCGCTGGTCGTTCGACGAGGCACCCGAGCAGTACGCCTACGCGCACTCCGTAGCCGATGGTACCTACACCGTGCGTACCGCACTCGACGCCACCAAGACCCTCGACGTCTATCAGGCGCTCGATGCGGCCGGCACCCAGGTCATCCTGTGGGTGGCCCATGGCGGCAACTCGGCCAACCAGCGCTGGACCATCACGCACGACAACCAGGGCTATGCGCACCTGACCAACGTGAACAGCAAGAAGGAGCTGGGCTTCTCGGAAGCGGGGAAGGCCGTGCAGGTTGCCGGTTCCTTCAATTGGGTGATTGAGCCGCAGAGCGATGGCACCTACCGCTTCAGGGCGGCCACGGGCACCTCTGCCGGCAAGTACCTGGACGTCGACCACGCCAAGACCGACAACGGCACCACGGTGCTCGCATGGGCCTCGAATGGCGGCAGGAACCAGACGTGGGTTATCCGCGGAGGCGGCGCCAACGTCATCGCCCTCGACCCCGGCCATGGCGGCAACGACTCGGGCGCCACGGCCAATGGCCTGCGCGAGTGCGACCTCACTTGGAGCATCACCCAGGCCTGCGCCGAGCGTCTGCGCTCCTATGGCTATGAGGTGTACATCACGGTTAGCGAGGCCGAGTTCAAGAACGGGGGCATCCCCGCGGTGACTTTGGCCTCACGCGTGCAGCGCGCGGCCGACCATGGCGCCGCGGCCATCTTCTCGATTCACATCAACGCGGGTGGCGGCCATGGTGCCGTGACGCTCGTGCCCAACAACAGCTCCTACCATTACGAGCTGTACCAGCAGGGCCAGCAGTTTGCCCAGACGCTTTTGCCCAAGATCAACGCCATCGGCATTGGAACCTGGGGTGATGGCGCGTGGGAGCGCAACTACTCCACTGGCGATGGTGCCGAGACCAACCGCTACTACGATGGCGGCGGCTTCCAGGACTACTATGGCATCGTGCGCTACGCACGCCTGAAGGGCATGCTGGGCGTCATCATCGAGCATGGCTTCATCGACTCGAGTGACGCGAACCTGCTGCGTCAGGCGGTTGTGCAGGCAAGGCTCGGACAGGCTGACGCCGAGGCCATCAACGCAATCTACGGCTAGGGTTTTCAAGGGGGTTTCCGATGCGCCAACGTGGGATCGTCTCACTGCTTCTGGCAGCAAGCCTTGCGATGGGCATGCCGCTCGCGGCAAGGGCAAGCGAGGGCGTGGACGGTGAGGCGCGGGAGGATGTTACCCCCGCGGTGGTTGCGGAGGATGCGGAGATCTTGCCGGGAGCCACCGACGAGGCCGCTGCCATAGAGACAACGGTGCAGGAAACCACCGAGCCTGTTGCCGCGGCACCCGTTGAAACTGGTGCCGCGGAGCTGCAGGCGCAGGCCGAGGCCACTGCCAACACCGCAGAGGCCGCCCTCGACGCCTATGCGGCAGCGCATGAGGGCGACATCGAAGACGGCGTCTATGCCATAACAAGCTGCCTGCCGGGCAACTTCGCCCTGGACGTCTATGGCAACTCCAAGGACCCCGGCGCGAAGATCATCATGTGGTTCAAGCAGGAGACCGAAAACCAGCGTTGGAAGATCACCAGCGTGGGCGGTGGCTACGTGACCATCACGAGCGTGTCGAGCGGCAAGGTGCTTGACGTGAGCGGGGGAGAGGCCATCCCGGCCTCCGACGTGATCCAGTGGGTGGACAAGGCCAATGGCGCGCGCAACCAGCGCTGGGTCATCTCAAGGGAGGCCGACGGCAGCTACAAGATCACCTCTGCCATGGTCACCTCTGGCGGCGAGCGGCTCGTCCTTGACGTGTACGGTGGCGTGGCGCAGGCCTTTACGGGCACCTGCGTCTTCCTCGACAAGACCGAAGGGGCCCAGAACCAGCGCTGGAGGATCGAGAAGCCGCTTGACGTGCAGCTTGACGCCGAGGCAAGGGCCCATGAGAACGACCTTCCCGACGGCACCTATCTGATTGCCAGCAAGCTAGGCTCCTCGCTTGTGCTCGACGTCTCGGGCGCGTCGAAGGACTATGCGGCCAAGGTCGTGGTGTGGCCCAAGATACCTGCTGCCAACGAGGCGTGGCGCGTGACCCATGATAACGAGGGGTATGTTACCTTTACGAACGTGTACTCGGGCCAGGTGCTCGACGTCTACGGGGGCGTGGCCAATGCGGGCGCCGAGGTCATCCAGTGGGCAAAGCATGCCGCGGGTGCCAGAAACCAGCGCTGGATCGTCTCCGAAGAGGCCGACGGCAGCTACAAGATCACCTCTGCCATGACGGGTCAGCGCCTGGTGCTCGACGTGGCTGGCGCCAGCACGGCACCGGCAACGCAGGCCGTGGTATGGCTTGACAAGGGAGGCGCTGCCGCCAATCAGCGTTGGACCTTCCTCGAGGCACCCGAGCACTTCGCCTACCTTGGCGTGGTGTCTTCGGGCACCTATGCCGTGAAGAGCGCGCTCAACAACAAGGTGCTCGACGTCTACGGGGCCTCAACCGAGCAGAACGTTGCGGTGAAGCTGTGGGTCAAGAAGAACACTGACAACGCCAACCAGGTGTGGCTCGTCTCGCAGGACTCGCGTGCCTACGTGCACTTCGAGAGCATGCACAGTGCGCTTCAGCTGGCCCTACGCCAGAATGGCGCGGTCCAGGCGAAGGGACAGGCAGACTGGATCGTCGAGCCAGCGGGTTCGGGCTACTTCTACCTGCGCGATGCGAAGAGCGACAAGGTGCTTACCGTGGAAAGCGACGGGACCACCGTCTCGGCTGCCGTGCAGACGGGTGACAAATCGCAGCTCTGGTCCTTCGAGGCAACTGATGTGGCCTTTAGCTCCGCCTTTGCAACGGGTGACACGCGCATCATGGGAACCACCTCCACCACGCGCGCGCAGGCGGTCGCCTACCTCAAGGCGCTCTATGCGCGCAATGGCTATCAGCTTCCGGCCTATTGGCGGGGTCAGGGCGAGTCGATCGAGTCCATCGTGAACTACTTCTGGGAGGAAGGCGCGGCCGAGGGCGTGCGTCCCGACGTCGTGTTCGCCCAGTCGCTGCATGAGACGGGCAACTTCCAGTTTGGTGGCGACGTCATTCCCGAGCAGTACAACTTCGCAGGGCTGGGCACCACGGGCGGCGGCGTGAAGGGCAACTACTTCCCCAACGCGCGCACCGGCATCAGGGCGCAGGTCCAGCACCTGAAGGCCTACGCATCGACGGCTCCGCTCAACCAGACCTGCGTCGACCAGCGCTTCAACCTGGTGTCTCGAGGCTGCGCTCCCACGCTTTCGGGGCTGAGCGGCAGGTGGGCCGTGCCCGGTTACGGCTACGAGAATGGTAGGCGCGTCTACTACCACGAGCAGATCGCCGAGATCATGAACAGGATGGGTGCAATCTAGCCAGCTGACCTGCAGGGGCGTGTGCCCAGCGCAGGTTGCTGTACGTTTGCACAAGCGAACGCCACTTCAACTGCCCGGTTCTTTACATGACATGAGCGGGGGGTTGGGTGTATCGTATAGGGTGCAATATCAGTATCGGACTTAGGCAAACAGGAAGAGAGGTAGAAACATGCTAATCTGTTTGACTGCCGACACGCGTAAGAAGGTGTCTCACGCCATCCTTGCGTTTGGTCTGGCAGCAGCGGTTGCCATGCCAGGCGTGGCGCTGGGCGAGCCTGACACCGAACAGGTTGACGACCAGCAGCTTGAGCAGGTGGTCGTTGAGGAGGAGGCTCCCGCGCAGGAGGAGCTGGTCACCGAGGAGCAGCAGGCTGGTGGCGAGCAGCAGGAGGCCCAGGCTGAGGAGCAGGCCGAGGTGCCTGCCGAGGCCGAGCTTGTAACCACCGCCGAGGAGCAGCCCGCAACCGACGCCGTCGAGCTTGAGCTCCAGGCGGTCAAGAACGGCTGGTACGACCTCGAGGGCCACAAGTGCACGGCTGCCAACATCCCCAACGGTGCCTACTGGTTCGAGAACGACGTGATGCTCAAGTCCAAGGAGATCTACGATCCCGAGAGTGACGGCTGGTACTGGCTTGATGCCGACGGTACCGCAGCCTTCAATGAGGACGTCTACGTGCCTTCCGATGGCGGCAAGTGGGTTCACTACGGCCCCAACGGCAAGATGGCCAAGGGCGAGTGGTGCCGTGGCGAGGATTGGTACTACTCCGATCCCATCAATGGCGCCATCTTCTTCGGCTGGAAGTACCTCGAGTCCAGCGGCGGCAAGTGGGTCTATTACGATCCCTCTAACGGCATCATGTCCAAGGGCGAGAAGTACGTCACGGGCTCCGGCGGCAAGGGCTGGTGCTACTTCGACACCGTCACCGGTGCCTGCCACTTTGGCTGGAAGTACCTCAATTCCGACGGCGGCAAGTGGGTCTACTACGATCCCATCAACGGCCGCATGCATTTCGGTGAGACCTACGTCACCGGCTCCGGCGGCAAGGGCTGGTGCTACTTCGACGAGGTCAACGGTGCCATGCAGACTGGCTGGAAGTATCTCAAGTCTAGCGGCGGCAAGTGGGTCTACTACGATCCCATCAACGGCCGCATGCACTTCGGCGAGTGCTACGTGACCGGCTCCGGCGGAAATGGCTGGTGCTATTTCGACACCACCACCGGCGCTTGCTACTTCGGCTGGAAGCACCTTGACTCTGATGGAGGCAAGTGGGTCTACTACGATCCCATCAACGGCCGCATGCACTTCGGTGAGTGCTACGTCACCAAGGATGGCGCCAATGGCGGCAAGGGCTGGTGCCTGTTCGACTCCAAGAACGGTGCCCTCCAGTACGGCTGGAAGAAGCTCGGCGACGGCCGCACGGTCTTCTATAACAGGAGCACGGGCCGCATGGTGTTTGGCGTCCAGACCATCGATGGCAAGAAGTACCGCTTCAACGAGGTCAACGGCGCCCTCATCGGCGAGGTTCCCGACACGCCGACCGGTGACAAGGTCTTCTGGAACACGGGTGGCGTCCATTACCACACCACCAAGAGCTGCTCGACGCTGACCATCAAGGACAACATGAAGTCCGGTACGATTGCGCAGGCTCAGGCTGCCGGCAAGACTGCCTGCCCGACCTGCGCATCGAGCACCAACAAGGTGTGGTGGAACGCTGGTGGAGTGAACTACCACAAGTCCAACACCTGCTCCGCGGTCGCACCGCAGTACCGCAGCTCCATGATTTCTGGCACGGTCGCTCAGGCCCAGGCGGCAGGCAAGACCTGGTGCGCAACCTGCAAGCCCTAAGCGCTTTGCCCCTATAAGATAGCGCTCTACCTAGCACACCGCATCTGTCTCAGGTGCGGTGTGCTACGCTTTTCTATGTCGTGCACAGTGATATGGATTCAAAACGGGAGGCATGGCTATGGACCGGCAAGACAAGCCCAAGACAATGCTCCTACGTATGGTGGCCATGACTGCCTTGCTGGCTGCGCTCTGCATTGCCATGCCGCAACGCGCTCTGGCCGAGGAGGCCCTAGGAGCGCTAGATGATGCCTTGCCGGTTGCGACTGTTGCCGGCGCGGGTGAGGATGAAACGACCGTGGCTGTGCCAGTGCATACGCCGGTTTCCGCCGTGCCTGAGGCCACGCCGGACCTGCTGCCGGCCAAAGTCGCTGCAACGTCGCAGCAGGGCGACGACAACCTTGCCCCAATCGATACCGTGTCCACGGATGACGTTGTGGTAAAGCCCCCTGAGGGTGATGCCGACCCGGTTGTTGCTGACTTGGCAGAAATCGAGACAGACGAAACCAATCTCAGCGACGCCGCGGCGGATGACGCCGGCTTGGCAGAAGCCACCCCAGAAGAAGACCTACTTCCCGCAAACGATGAAGAGGTCACGCCAACGATTCCGGCGGCCCCTGAAGATGCGCTTGAGGTTGAAGAGGGTTGCTACGTCCTGCAGAGCGAGCTTACGGGCAAGCAGGTAGTGGATGCGGCCGGCGTTGCACCGGGCAATGGGTCGAACGTCGGCACCTGGTGGTACAACAAGGGTGACAACCAGAAGTGGATCGTCGAGCGTGCGAAGGAGACGACCGAGCTCTGGTATCGCCTCCGTCTGGCAGCTGACAAGACCTTGGTGCTTGCCGCAACGTCTGCCGAGAACGTGGTGGTTGCCCGGGAGGATGTGGACGACCTGAACAACCTGTGGGCATTTCTGCGGGCAGGGGAGCAGGGCTACAAGCTTGTCAGTGCTGCGGCGAACAAGGTTCTTGACATCTATGACAACCGCACGCAGAACGGCACCAACATCGCGTTGTGGTACGACAAGAACACAGGAGACGCCAACCAGCGCTTCGACCTGGTGAGCACCGAGATTTCCGTTGATGCGAGCGACGATGCCAGCGGCTACGAGGGCGCTCGCTCCCTCGCGCTGGTGGGGTCGGGCCTTGTGGCCGACATCGACCATGCCAAGACCGCCAATGGGGCAGATCTCTTGCTCTGGCACGCGAGCGGGGCCACCAACCAGAAGATGTACCTCGAGCCCGACGGCCACGGGTACTACCTGGTGTGGAACGTGAATTCAGGCAAGGTGCTCGACGTGGACAATGGCAGCATCCTGCCGGGCGCTAACGTACTGCAGTGGGAGCGCAACGGCGGCGACAACCAGCTCTGGGCCATTTACCAGGCATCCGACGGCTCACTGTCACTGCGCAACAAGGCAACGGGGCTCTGGCTGGGCAATGCTGCGCCATCTTTGGGTGCCAGCCTCGTTGGCCTTTCGCGTGCCTGCTTCTTCAACGTACACGAGGTGGAGCTGCTATCCGCGGGCATAAAGGAAATCCACCCGCGCACCAACCCCAACACGAGCCTCGACGTGCGCCAGGCTTCCACCGCCAATGGCGCCGACGTGCTGCTGTGGCTTGACACCGATGCTCTCAACCAGCGCTTCGAGCTGGTGAGCGCCGGGCAGAACCTCTGGCGCGTGCGGACGGCATCCTCAGGCGGCTGGCTTCACGACAACGGGCGGGGCAAGAGCGTCACGCAGGTGGGCTCCTCGGCAACTCAGGGCTCGGCTGACGTGTGGCGTGCCACCTTCCGCGGCGGCTGGTATGGCCTTATCAACGAGCGCACGGGCCGTGCGCTCGACATGTTGGGCGGCGGCAATGGGGCGAATACCTCCATTGGCACCTGGGACTCCCACGGCGGCGACGCACAGCACTTCACCTTCGACTACAACGAGCTGCTGGCTCCGGGCTACTACCTCTTCCAGAACGCAGGCGGAAAGTACCTGGACATTGCCTGGGACAGCATGGATAACGGCGGCAATGCCATCACGTGGGAGCGCAACGGCACCTTTGGCGAGTACTTCATCATCGAGCGCTATGGCGCGGGCGTGCGCATCAAGAGTGCCTGGAGCGAGAAGTACCTCACCGCCGCGGGTGGCAATGACTTTGACAACGTCACCCAGCAGCCAGGCTCTGGCTCCGCGCTTCAGCAGTGGCGTTGCACCATTGCCGACGGTGGGCGCGTGACCTTTGTGAACGCGGCGTCGGGCCGCGCGCTCGACGTTATGGGCGCAAGCACCGACAACGGGGCAAACGTGCAGGTCTTTGGCATCAACGGCGGTCAGGCGCAGGCCTGGCGGCCCGAGCGCAACTACGCAGAGCCCTACACCGGCTACATGCTCTATGCCGTGCGCAGGGCCAACGCCGCACGTAGCTCCACCGGATACCTCATCGTGGTCGACCGCCAGCGCACGCGCACCATCGTCATGACCGGCGGCAACGGCAACTGGCGTCCCTACAAGGATTTCGCCTGTTCCGTAGGCGCCCCGGGTTCGCCCACCGTGACGGGCAACTTCACCGTAGGGTCGCGTGGCTACTCGTTCGGGCATGGCTATACCTGCTATTACTGGACACAGATCTACAGCGACTACCTCTTCCATTCGGTGAAGTACTACGAGGGCACGCGCTCCATCATGGATGGGCGCCTGAACGCGCACATATCGGCCGGCTGCGTGCGCATGGACATCAACAATGCCTACTGGATCTATTCGACGATTCCCTCGGGAACGCGGGTCGTCATCTACTAGGCCGGGCGGCAGCCAAGCATGAGGGGGTCTTGGGGTTTGGAAGCGCATAGCATGGGGTCGCAGCGCACACGGCTGGCGGCTTGGATTCTGGTACTTTCAATCGCCTTGTTGTGCCTGTGGCCACACGCGGCCCATGCGCAGGAAGAGGGTGCTCTGGTAGACGAGGCCTCTGGTCTGGCTGCCGTTGTGGCCGTGGGCGAAGGAGAGCCCACCGACCTGGTGACGGAACCGCCTGCAGATGGTGACGAGCAGGCGAGCATCCAAGAGAGCGAGCCGCAGGAGAAAGACGAGCCTGTTGCCGAGGCCGCCGATGGTGCGGAAGCTCCCGAGGCTCCCATGGCAGACGCGCAGCCGCTCGGCGAAGGCATCGCCAAAGGGCAGCCCATAGCTCCTCGGGACGACACCCCCGCGCCCCCCGAAGGCGCGGTTGAGGTTGAGGAGGGCACCTATGTGCTGCAGTCCGAGGTAGCGCCCGACCGCGTGCTCGACGCTTCCGGCAAAGACCCCGTCGCGGGTGCGTCTGTAGCCACTTGGTCGTATAACGGCGGTGGCAACCAGGCATGGGACGTGGAGCGCGACGAGGATTCCGGCTGGTATCGGCTCTACGTGAATCATGCGGCGGGCAACAAGCGGCTCGCCTTGGGGCTGCGTCCTGGCACCTGTGACGCGTGCCTCGTAGACACAGACGGCGCCACCAGTCTGAAAGAGCTGCTCTGGGCCTTTGTGACGGCGGGGGAGTCGTACCACCTGGTCAATGCGGCCCATCCCACGAAGAGCCTTGACGTGTACGGGAATTCCCCAGATCTTGCAGCCCATTTCGTGCTTTGGGACACGAAGCACGATGCCAGCAAGAACCAGTGCTTCCAACTGGTGGAGCGCCATCCCCAGGTGGCGGAAAGCGATGTGGAGCTGGAAGGCACCTACAACCTCGTCCTTTCCGACGCAGACCGCATGGTCGACGTCGACAACGCCGGCATGGACAACGGTGCCAACGTGCTTTTGTGGTCGGGTAACGGTGGCAGAAACCAGCGCGTTTGCCTCGAGAGCGACGGAGAGGGCTACCACATTGCCTGGGTTCTGTCGTCGGGCAAGGTGCTTGACGTGGCTGGTGGTTCCATCTTGCACGGCACCAACGTCCTGCAGTGGGAGTACAAGGGCACAGACAACCAGAAGTGGGCGCTGCGCGAGGCCGACGATGGCAGCTTTACGCTGGTGAACAAGGGAACGGGCCTCGTGCTGGGCGCCCACACAAGCGCCCTTGCGGCAAATGTCTGTGGCGTCGGCGCAAGCGATGCCTCCGCGCGCACGAGCTTTACGCTCAAGCGGGCCAACTTGGTGGACGAAGGCATCTGTGTCATTCGCTCCAACGTGAACAGGCGGCTGGTCTTTGATGTCGACCATGCCTCGACGGGCACTGCCAGCCTGCTTCTCTGGCACGACACTGGTGCGCTGAACCAGCGCTTCGAGCTTGTGAGGGCTGATGCGGATGGCACCTGGCGGCTC
Organism: uncultured Coriobacteriaceae bacterium; assembly: GCA_902766835.1. Lineage (GTDB taxonomy): Bacteria > Actinomycetota > Coriobacteriia > Coriobacteriales > Atopobiaceae > UBA1367. Next base: position 38,729 of record CACXFC010000273.1, read on the forward strand.
CGCACGGCATCGTCGGGCGGCTGGGTGACGCTTGTCAATGGCTGCGTCAGGCAGGAGGGCAAAGGAGCGACTCCAGCAAGTGCTGCCAACAGCTGGAAGGCCATCTGGCACAAGGGCTCCATCCAGCTGGTCAGCTTGGCGTCGGAGTTGGCGGCCGACCCCTTCTATGGCGCGGCGCAGGCGGGAACCTTCCTCGGTAACGCACCGGTAGGCGCCGAGCTGGCCCAGGGGCTGGTGATTGAGCCCGCATCGCTGCTTTCGGCAGGCCTCTACTTCTTTGGCAACGACTATGGCAAGTACCTTGAGGTAGCAGGGCTCTCCATAGACGAGGGGACCAATGTTCAGGTGGGGGAGCGGGCAGGCTCCTTCAACCAGTTGTTCCGCATCGAGCCCAACGGCAGGACCTGCCGGATTATCAATGCACTTAGCGGCAAGGCTCTGCAGACTGATGGGGCCGCAAGTGCGCGCAACGTGACGCAGCGCACGGTTGGCAACTCCACGCTGCAACAGTGGGTTATGCGCATTGCCGACGGTGGGCACGTGTGCTTCGAGAGTGCGGCAAACAGATCGATTGCCCTTGATGCGTGGGGCGGCGGAGCCACCGCGGGTACCAACGTGGGAACCTACGAGAACAACTCGAGCAAAGCTCAGGCCTGGCGTGCTGTGCCCTATGTCGAAGCTGGCATGAGTGGCTGGCAGGCACGAGCGGTGCAGGCGGCAAAGACCACGCCTAGCACTGCCGGTGGGCTTTGCGCCCTGTGGGTGAGCAACGTCTTCCGCAATGCGGGCATCGGCTCGTGGGATGGCGACGCGCGCGACCTCTATAGCTGGTACTGCCACTCCAACGACCTGACGGCACTTCGCCCGGGCATGATCGTGGCGGTGAGCTCTCATGGGCACACCTGGGCCGGAAGCATCTGGGGCCACGTGAGCATCTACATTGGCGGTGGCCAGATCATGGACAGTGTGGGACGGGTGCGCACCATGTCACTTGCCGAATGGGCCGCCTGGTACGGTAATCGCGTGACGGTCCGATGGGGCTGGATTGGGGGCCGCGTGCTGTAGGGGTGCGCGGGCACGTGCTTCTAAGAATTGGCACTCCGTTCGGCGAGCCCGACGCGCCACGGGCGCACGCTCGGCCTAAACGCCGCACACCTCGGTGCGGCGGCTGCGGAACTCGCCCGCTGCGCGGGCTCAGACAGTCCTCGCCATGCGCCGCTCCTCGGCGTGCGGCAGGCCGAGAGCGCGCACCGTGGCGCCTCAGCATCGCCTTCCTGATGGCCGCAAAGTCCATGCTGACCTGTGGCCTGTGTCTGTGGTTTGGGGGAAGCGCGGCCAAGAGTGCTAGTATTTCAAAATGCTATTCAGAATCGTCAGTCTCCAGGGAGAGCCGTGAGCCAAACCGAAACGACAACGACAAGCCCCACAAGCGCCAGCAACGCTTGGTATCCCGCTTCGCAGCGAGACATCTATGTCGTCAAGCAGCTGGTCTCGAAGGACTTCAAGCTCAAGTACCGGCGCAGCGTCTTGGGTGTGGCGTGGAGCGTCCTCAACCCGCTGCTCATGATGCTCGTGCAGGCCGCTGTCTTCAGCCAGATCATGAGGAACAACGACCCCAACATCCCCAACTTCCCCATCTACCTGCTTCTGGGCAACACGGCCTGGAGCCTCATGAGCGACGCCACCCGTCAGGGCATGGAGTCGATCATCTTCGCCCAGTCGCTGCTCAAGAAGGTGCGTGTCAACCGCTGGGTGTTCCCCGTGCAGAAGGTGCTCTTCGCCGTGGTGAACTATGCGTTCTCGCTGGTGGCCGTGGCGCTGGTGATGGCGGTGTTTGGCTGGTATCCCAGCTGGTGGGCGCTGCTGCTCCCGCTTGGCGTGTTCTACCTTGCCCTGTTCTGCATCGGGCTTGCGCTTCTGCTCTCGGCCCTTGCCGTCTTCTTCCGTGACGTCATCCACCTGTGGGGCGTGTTCCTGACGGCGTGGATGTACCTCACGCCTCTGTTCTACTCGGTCACCATCCTGCCGGGTTGGATGCAGTCCGTCATGCGCTTCAACCCGATGTATCTCTACGTGACCTTCATCAGGCGCGTGCTTTTGTGGCGCATGAACCCCGGCCTTCTGGTGCACGCCGGTTGCATCGGCTTTGCCCTCGCATCGCTTGCGCTGGGCTATTACGTGTTCCACAAGACCGAAGACCGCTTCATTCTGTACATCTAGGAGCTTTGATGGCAATCGCCAACGCAAACTTAGCCAACCAGCCCGGCTCGATTATTGTCGACGACGTGTCGATGGTCTTCAACATTGCCTCCGAGCAGTACAACTCGCTCAAGGAGTACTTCATCGCCCTTTCGCGCCACAAGCTGCGCTTCAAGCCCTTCTACGCCCTCAAGGACATCAGCTTCTCCATCAAGCCGGGCGAGTCGGTGGGTCTTGTGGGCACCAACGGTTCGGGCAAGTCGACCATGCTCAAGATCATCGCCGGCGTGCTCAGCCCCTCTGAGGGCACGGTGACGGTCAATGGCAACATCGCTCCGCTCATCGAGCTTGGCGCCGGCTTCGACCACGAGCTCACGGCCCGCGAGAACATCTATCTCAACGGCGCGCTTCTGGGCTACCGCAAGGAGTTCATCGACGAGAACTACCAGCGCATCGTCGAGTTTGCCGAGCTGCAGGACTTCATGGAGATGCCGCTCAAGAACTACTCCAGCGGCATGGTCGCGCGCATCGCATTTGCCATTGCCACCATCACCGAGCCCGACCTGCTCATCGTGGACGAGGCGCTTTCGGTGGGAGACCAGTTCTTCCGTGAAAAATGCGAGCGGCGTATCTCTGAGCTGGTCGAATCGAAGAATGTTACGGTACTATTCGTAAGCCATAGCGTCGAGCAGGTGAAGCGTGTCTGCGAGCGCTGCATTTGGATTGAGAAGGGCAACCTTCGCATGGACGGACCTGCCGCGGAAGTGGCAGACGCATACGCACATATGGAGAGGTAACACATGGACAGCATTGACGTTTCCGTCGTTATCCCGTGCTACAACACCGAGAAATTCCTCGACCAGGCGCTCTCATCAGCCGAGCAGAACGACCGCATCAACCTCGAGATCATCGTCCTCAACGACGGATCTACCGATGGCTCGCTCGAGATCATGCGCGCCCACGAGGCCGCTGACCCGCGCGTCCGCGTCATCGACAAGGAAAACCAGGGCTATGGTGCCTCGGTCAACCGTGGCTTCAAGGAGGCCCGCGGCACCTACCTTGCCATCCTCGAGCCGGACGACTGGGTGGCTCCGCACATGTACGACGACCTCTTCGAGTACGGCAAGAGCTTTGCGCCCGTCGAGCCCGACATCATCAAGAGCCCCTACACGCGCGTCGTGTTCCCCGAGACGAAGGACCAGTACTTCTGCAACTGCTCCTACTACAAGCGCGTCGACCCGGGCTTCCAGCCGTTCACGCTTGCCGATGCGCCGCACCTCATCCAGCACCACCCCTCCATCTGGTCTGCCATCTACCGCAAGGCGTTCTTGGAGGAGAAGGGCATCCGCTTCATGGAGGTGCCCGGTGCGGGCTGGGTCGACAACCCCTTCCTCATCGAGACGCTTTGCCAGGCAAGTTCCATCGTCTACAAGGAGCAGCCCTACTACCACTATCGCGAGGACCTGCCCGGATCCTCGTCGGTGCTCAAGAAGGCGCGCCTGTGCTTCGATCGCTGGAACGACATGGCCGACATTCTCGAGCGGCTCAACGTCACCGATGACGAGATCCTCAAGGCCTTCTATGTGATTGGCTTCAGGTATGTGGGCGGCTCGTTCGCCGACTTCGGTGACGACAACCCCGACATCAAGGCATGGTCCGCCGAGCTGTTCCGCAGAATGGACCCCGAGCGCGTCGTGCGCATCAAGAACCTGTCGGGTCACTCGAAAAAGCTCTACTTCGAGCTTTCTGGGTACGACCCCATCCCTTACAGCAACAACGAGTACTTAGGCGAGCTGGTAAACGAGTTCTTCTACTCTATTCGCACCAATGGCGTAGGCTTTGCCTTGGGCCGCGTGTTCTGGTATGGCAAGCAGAAGGCCACCGAGGCAGGCATCATCAAGCAGAAGCTCAACGTCGCCGAGTAAGTGGCGCGTAAGGCAAACCCGCATTCGTCAAAGACGAGCGGACCAGAAGTGAGCAGCTTCTGGTCCGTTTTTTCATGGCGGGATTCTTCGATTCAGGCCAGTAAGGGCGGCCGGGCTTGGTGAGGTTGCGGCGGCCTGCGTCCTCTTCGAGGGCTGACCGATCCACATGGCGCGGCGGGAGCGAGGACCCAAGCGAGCGAAGCGAGCGTTTCCGCAGCTGCCGCACCATGAGGATCGGTCGTATAGCCCGAGCGAGGACGCAGGCCGCCGCAACCTCACCAAGCCCGGCCGCCATCGCGCAGCTTCCGTGAACCTTCTGTGTGTGCTTGAAAATGCATGTATGGCTGTATATATTGGTTACCAACCTTTAAGCGTGGTACGGGATACCCGCAAGGCGACTATCTACATACGCACTCTATTTCTACGAGTCTCCTTCCGGATGCCCAAGCCGCGCCTAGCGGATAGGCATCTTTTTTCTTACGGAAGGAGTTCCATGGAACAGGCCAGCCTCAAAGCGGTCATCATGGACGAGCAGGCGATGGATCGCGCCCTGACTCGCGTGGCCCATGAGATTATCGAGCACAACGAGGGTGCCGAAGGCATAGCGCTTGTGGGCGTGCTTCGTCGCGGCGTGCCCCTTGCCGAGCGTCTCGCCGAAAAGATCGAGGCGATCGAGGGAGTGCGTCCCAAGATCGGCAAGCTCGACATCAGCTTCTACCGTGACGACTTCTCGAGCCACATCGCCCCGGTTCTGCATGCAACCGAGATCATGTTCCCCATCGATGGCGTCGACGTCGTCCTCGTCGATGACGTGCTCTACACCGGGCGCACCATTCGTGCCGCCCTCGACGCCCTTATGGACTTCGGTCGCGCCAAGAGCGTCCAGCTCGCCGTCATGGTCGACCGCGGCCATCGCGAGCTGCCCATTCGCGCCGACTACGTAGGCAAGAACGTGCCCTCCTCGCATGAGGAGGACGTGCGCGTGAGCATTACCCCGCTTGACGACAAGGATTCCGTCGAGATCTGGGGCATCGACAAGAACGCTGGAGGTGCCAACTAACATGCTTTCCGTCAAACATCTCATCGACACGACGAGCCTCACGGCCGACGACATCACCCAGATCCTCGACACGGCGAAGTCGTTCGACCCCATCGTCAACGGCCGCACCATCAAGAAGGTGCCGGCTCTGCGCGGCCGCACCATCGTCAACCTCTTCCTTGAGCCGTCCACCCGTACGCTCAAGAGCTTCGAGCTTGCCGAGAAGCGCCTGTCCGCCGACTCCATCTCTATGGGTGGAGCTACCTCCTCGGTGGTGAAGGGCGAGAGCCTCGCCGACACCATCCAGACCATCGACGCCATGAAGGTCGACATGTTCGTCGTGCGCGCTCGTCTGGCAGGCACGCCCCAGAAGATCACCGAGAACACCGACGCCATCGTCATCAACGGCGGCGACGGCAAGCATCAGCATCCCACGCAGGCCATGCTCGACCTCTACACCATTCGCGAGCACTTCGGCCATCTCGATGGCCTGAAGGTCGCCATCGTGGGCGACCTTGCCCACAGCCGCGTGTGCGGTTCTCTGGCCCCGGCCCTCAAGACCATGGGCGCCGACGTCACCCTCGTGGCGCCTCCCACCTTCCAGGTGGGCGACCCCTCCTGGTTTGGCTGCAACCAGACCAACCATCTCGACGACGTCATCGAGGACATGGACGTGGTGTACATGCTGCGCGTCCAGCTCGAGCGCATGGAGGGCGCGGCCATCCCGTCCCGCCGCGAGTACAACCGCCTCTATGGCCTCTCCCTCGAGCGCGAGGCCCGCATGAAGGACAACGCCATCATCTGCCACCCCGGCCCCATGAACCGTGGTATGGAGATCGACGCCGAGGTTGCCGACTGCGCTCGTTCGAGGATTCTTGACCAGGTCAACGCGGGCGTCCTTACCCGCATGGCCGAGATGTACCTGCTGCTGGGAGGAGAAGAGTAATGGCATATCTGATCAAGGGCGCCCACGTGGTCGATCCGCAGG
>CACXFC010000274.1 GCA_902766835.1 uncultured Coriobacteriaceae bacterium
AGGCGAATCTTGACTGCCAATGAAAACTCCTCCAGACAGGCGGCGCACGTGGATGATGGGTTGACCGCGCCGCAGGGCCACAAACGATATTCTATGATACGACTCTCGATGCGGGGCGCAAGGTGCAGTTTTTGTGAACAAGAACCCGTCACACAGTCCCTCCCTGCGCAATCTTAAAGCCATTCAGCTGCCTTTAAGAGCGACGCGCTACAGTTTGCCTAACGACAACAACCAGGAGGAACCTATGAACGTGCTAGTCGTGGAAGACGAGCGTAACCTTGCCGATGCCATCTGCCGCATCCTGGAGGATGCGGGATACCATGCCGAGGCCTGCTACGACGGCAGAAGCGGCCTCGCCTCCGCCAAGAGCGACTACTATGACGCAGTCATCCTAGACGTCATGCTCCCTGGCATGAGCGGCTTCGAGATCGTGCACGAGATGCGCAGGGACCGCGTGGCTACGCCCGTGCTCATGCTCACCGCCCGCACGGCAACCAACGACAAGGTCGAGGGCCTCGATGCCGGCGCAGACGACTACATGACCAAGCCCTTCGAGGCGCCCGAGCTTCTGGCGCGCCTGCGTGCCCTCACCCGCCGCCAGGGCGAGGTCGTCCTCGACGAGGTGAGCTTCGCCGACCTCACGCTCGACCTGAACACGCACGACCTGCACTGCGGAGAGCGCAGCGTCCACCTCTCAGGCAAGGAGTTCGAGGTGCTTCAGATGCTCATGGCCCACACTTCCCGCGTTGTGTCCAAGCAGGACCTGCTCACGCGCGTGTGGGGTGGCGAGGGTGACACCTCAGAGAACTCCGTCGAAGCCTATGTGTCGTTCCTGCGCAAGAAGCTCTCGCACCTCAAGAGCACCGTGCACATCACCACGCTGCGCATGTTGGGCTATCGTCTCGAGGTGTATCCCAACGAGTAGCACATAGCGTCAGGATAGGTTCCGCCCATGCTCAAACGTCTGCGCAGAAAGTTCATCGTCATTGTCATGTGCCTGGTGGGCGCCGTACTCGTGGCGGTGCTTGGCTCAAGCTATGTGAACGCGTGGCAGACGCAGCGCAACCTGGTCAACGAATCGCTGGAGCATGGCCTGCGCAACGACTTCGGCATGGGGCTTGGCCAGTGGCAGTTCGACCACTACGACCTCGAGTACTGGCAGAACCTCATCGACAACTACGACGACCCCATCGAGCTCAATGACGATGACGATCTCTTCGAATACATGCGCTTTGAGGGTGAGCCCGGGGGCAATCAGATTCGCGGCGGCCTGCTGAGCCTGGTCATCGACGTCGACGCATCGGGCACCATCAAGTACGTGAACGACGCCCCCGTCAGCCTGGATAGCTCAACCATAGCCTCGGTGGTCAGCGAGGTTTTGAGCAACGGCAAGACCGAAGGCTACGACACCAAGCAGCATGTCGCCTGGAAGAGCAGCGAGCTGGGAAGCTACACCCGCATCGCCCTGGTCGACACTTCCTCATCCGACTCCGTCCTGCGCACACAGGCCATAGGAAACGTGGGCATCATCTGCGCGGCCCTGCTTGCCCTGTGGCTCATCACCTGGTGGCTCTCCTCGTGGGCTTTGAAACCGGTTGAGGAGGCCTGGAACCAGCAGCGCCGCTTTGTGGCAGACGCCTCGCACGAGCTGAAGACGCCACTGGCCGTCATCCTTGCCAATACGCAGATCCTGCAGACCCACACCGGCGTCTCCGAGGACGCCATGCGCTGGGTCGAGAGCACCGCCGATGAGGCTGAGCACATGAAGGCGCTGGTGGGAGACCTGTTGCAGCTTGCGCGCGCCGACGAGTCGGCTGCGGGCGGCTCTGCCAACGCCATGCGCCACGAGGACATCGACCTCTCGGAGATGGTCGAGACGGCGGCGCTGGAGTTTGACGCGGTCGCCTTTGAGCGGGGCTGCATGCTCGAGACCTCGATCGACGAGGGCATTCACCTGAACGGCGACCCCGAATGGATCGAGCGCCTCGTGCGCATCCTCATCGACAACGCCTGCAAGTATGCCGAGAAGGAGTCCACGGTCACCGTGAGGCTCGAGGCGGCACCCAGCGGGTCGACCCTCTCCGTCCACAACATGGGCAACCCCATTGACCCCGAGGACCTGCCGCACGTCTTCGAGCGCTTCTACCGCTCGGACAAGGCCCGCAGCCGCGGCGGCGAAGGCGGCTTCGGCTTGGGGCTTGCCATCGCCAAGAGCATCGCCGACGCACATGGGGGCACCATCTCCGTCACCTCGACCGCCCAGGACGGCACGACCTTCACCGTGCGCCTGTAGCCGCCCCTCGCCTCTGGCACGCACGGGCGCAACAGCCCTATACTTCCTCTCATGGATGCATTCACGACAGACATACCATGGAGCGGGCCTGCGATCGGGCTGATGGACCTCGACGCCTTCTTTGCGTCGGTGGAGCAGCTCGACCACCCCGAATGGCGCGGCAAGCCTGTGATCGTGGGCGGCTCGCCCAAGCACCGAGGCGTGGTGTCCACGGCCTCCTATGAGGCACGCACCTTTGGCGTGCATTCGGCCATGCCCTCCTGGCAGGCCCAGCGCCTGTGCCCCCAGGCCATCTGGACGAGGGGCAACCACGCGCGCTACCGCGAGATGTCCAACAAGGTCATGCAGGTGTTGAAGGACGAGACGCCGCTGGTCGAGCAGGTCTCCATCGACGAGGCATTCTTCGACGTGTCGCCCGGGCGCTTCAGCAAAGAGAACCCCATCGACATCTGCCGGCGCATCCAGCGGCGCGTGGCCAGCCTTGGCGTGACGTGCTCGATAGGCATTGGCGTCAACAAGACGGTGGCCAAGATCGCCTCGGATAGGCAGAAGCCGCGCGGGCTCACGATTGTTCTGCCCGGGACCGAGGCGAGCTTCCTCGCGCCGCTTCCCGTGCGCGTCATGAGCGGCATTGGGTCGGCAAGCGAGGAGCGCCTCTCGCAGCTTGGCATCCATACCCTCGGTCAGCTGGCGCAGCAAGACCCCGAGCGCATGCGGGCGGTGTTTGGCGTAGGCGGGCCTCGCATGGTGCTGCGCGCCCAGGGAGCCGAGCAGTCGCGCGTGAAGGCCTACGTCGAGCCCGACGAGGTGAAGTCGGTATCCAACGAGCGCACCTTCGCGCACGACCTGACCACGCGCAAGGAGCTCGAGGCGGCCATTGGGCATGTGAGCGCCCTCACGGGCACGCGCCTGCGGAAGAAGGGCCTCAAGGGCCATCAGGTAACCCTCAAGCTCAAGTTTGACATATCCCACACCCATACCGCACAACGCCAGCTCGCACGGCCCACCGACGACGAGCATGTGTTTGGCGCCGTCGCCCGCGAGCTGCTCGACGGCCTCTGGCGCGAAGGTACCGGCGTGAGGCTCGTGGGCGTGGGCGTGAGTGGCTTTGACGACGCACGGCCCCAGCAGCTGGACCTGTTTGGGGAAAGTGACGGCCCGGCCGAGGAGAGTCCGCAGCGCGATCTGCGCGCCCTCTCGGTTGCCACCGACGACATTCGGCAGCGCTTTGGTGCCGGAGCACTCACCTATGGCCGCGACCTGCGACTCCATGACGCGCGTCCGCAAGACGGCGTTGACGGCGTCGACGGGCACTAGGGGCAACTAAGGGACACGCCCTTTTTTGCCCCGCGGGGCAAAAAAGGGCGTGTCCCTTAGTTGCAAATGCTTGCCGTAGCGTGAACTGAGGGCCGCTAACGCTGCTCGAGGTCCTCGAAGGACTCCCCCTCGGTCACCCACTGGTCCTCGGGCGTGGCGCCCTCGAGGTCGAGCGGCACGTGCGGAGCGTCGCCCCACAGGCGCTCGAGGCGGTAGAACTCACGGGTCTCCTCACGGAAGACGTGAACGACCACCGCGCCGTAGTCGACCAAGACCCACGTGGAGCCCGCGCGTCCCTCGACGGACAGCGGCTTCTCGTTGCAGTTCTTGCGAACCTTCTCCTCGACTTCCTCGACGACGGCATCGAGCATGGGCCTGTTCGCCACCGTGCAGATCACGAAGTAGTCGCAGACATCTGACTTGCTGGTGAGGTCCAGCACAAGGATGTCGGTCGCCTTCTTGTCATCTGCCGCCGTTGCCGCGATCTTTGCCAGCTCGATGGGTGTTACTGCCATGTCTTCTCCGTTTCTTGGTCGAGGTTACGCTCTTTCTAGCGCAAGTTCATTGTATATGTCGAGCGTCCCGGGATAGAGGTAGCGTTCGGTCTCTATCACATATGAGACGCCATGGTAAAACGAGGTCCAATAGACGTCCTTGAGCGCGGCGCGTTCGTCGACCATGCTGCGCACCTCATGGATGGCAGCCACGTCGCGACGAATTGGCTCGATGCCGTCGGCCACGAACAGGATCATGTCGAGCAGGCTCATGGAGGCGTGCCCTATGGTGTGGCGGTCTATGGCCTGCCAGACCTTCTGCGGCAGCTCCGGGTAACGCTCGGGGAGGTGCCGCGCGGCTGTCATGCCATGAAAGAGCGGCTGCACCAGGGTCGGGTCGACCCCAAGGTCGATGCCCAGCGACACCGCGAGCTCAATCTGCTGGGCAGGGCTCAGCACCTTGTCCCAGTCGTGCAGGATTCCCGCGACGCGCGCCCACAGGGGGCTCTCGCCATAGGCAAGCGCCATCTGCTCGGCGGTATGGGCCACCGAAAGGGAGTGCTCGTATCGCTTGGGCTTCTTCTTGCGCATGTGCTGCTCGAGGTCTTGCTCCAGACCCTCTATCAGCTTGCGCTCCTTGGCGCTATAGTCGGGGTCTCCCACGGCAATCGCCCAGGACCCGTCTTCGTTAAAGGGCATCGCTTGTCCCCTTTCCTCCAGGCGTCTGACTGCCGGCATAGAGGCCATGCTCTTTGATGTAGCCCACAACCGAATCAGGGGTGAGGTAGCGCAGGCTCCTGCCCTGCTGCACGCGGTTGCGCAGATAGCTCGACGAGATGGCCAAGGCGGGAACCTCAAGATAGGTCACATCGAACGGATAGTCGCAGGACGCAAAGGCCGCCTGGGCAACGCTCAGGTCGTAGCCCGGCCTCGTTGCTCCCACCAGATGGGCCAGCTCCGCGATGGTTGCCGCATCATGCCAGCTGATCACCTCGGCGATGGCATCTGCCCCGGTGATGAAGTAGAACTCGACGTTTTCCGGGTAGTGCGAGCGCAGCAGGCGGAGCGTCTCGGCCGTATAGGTCACACCCTGCCGGTCGATCTCGAAACGGCTGGTAGAGAAGTGTGGGTTGTCGGCCGTGGCCCCACGCGTCATGGCAAAGCGGTCGTCGCCCGTGCTCACCCGCTTTCCCTGCTTGAAGGCAGGGCTTCCCGCAGGCATGAACACCACCACGTCCATGGACAGCTGGTCGAAAGCTGCCTCGGCCGCCACCAGATGCCCATAGTGAATGGGGTCGAAGGTCCCGCCCATGATGCCGAGGCGGTAGCGCCTGTTCGCGTCCCCACCCAGCTCAGGGAGGTCATCCCAAATGGTGGGTACGCACTCCATGGTGCCGTTGGAGCTACAGTCAAAGGACATGGGCATCCCCTTCCTACAGCACCAGCAGCTCGTCGCGGTGGATGGCCGGCTGGCCTTCCTTCTCGGGCATGAAGCGCGCGATGACGTCGAGCTTGAGCCCGCGCACCCTCACCATCTCGTCGGAGGAATAGCGAATCGTTCCGCGGCCAATCAGCGTCCCCTCGGGGCTCACCACGTTGACCACGTCGCCCACGCTATAGGTTCCCTCGGTGGCAACCACACCCACGGGAAGGATGGAGGCGCCGCGCTTGATGACTGCCGCACAGGCCCCCTCGTCGAGGGTGATGGTGCCCCGCGGAACCTCGGCAAGGCCAATCCAGAGCTTGCGCGGGCTCTCGTGGGCCGACCCCCGCGGCGCCTCGAAGCGCGTGCCCACCTGCTTGCCGCCCACGACGTCGGGCAGCACATCCGGCTGGCGGCCCTTGCAGATGACGGTGGGGATGCCAGCGGCCAGAAGCGCACGCGCCGCACGGAGCTTGGTGAGCATGCCGCCGGTTCCCACGGCAGATCCCGCTCCGCCTGCCATCGCCAGCGTGTCGGCGTCTATGCGCTCCACGCGCTCGATGAGGCGTGCCGAGGGGTCCGTGGAGGGGTTGGCGGTGTAGAAGCCATCGATGTCCGACATGATGATGTACAGGTCGGCACCGATGAGCGTGGCCACGATGGCGCCCAGCATGTCGTTGTCGCCAAAGGCGAACTCCGCAACCGAGACGGTGTCGTTCTCGTTAACCACCGGCACTACGCCCAGCTCGAGAAGCCGCTCCAGCGTGTTGCGGGCGTTGAGGTAGCCCTCGCGGTCGACCACGTCGCGACGTGTGAGCAGGACCTGCCCGCACGCGATGCCCTCAGCCCTCAGCACGTCGGCGTAGACCTCGGTGAGCGCCGCCTGGCCACAGGCGGCGCATGCCTGCAGGCTGGGTATGTCGGTCGGACGCTTCTCAAAGCCCAGGCGCTCCATGCCTGCTGCCGCTGCGCCCGAAGAAACCACCACCACGCGCTTGCCCAGCTTGCGCAGTGCCACCACCTGGCGGCAGAGGTCGGCGATGAAGACCCTATCCACGGCGCCCTCAGCATTCACGAGCGTCGACGAGCCAATCTTGACGACGATGATGTCGCTCTGTCCCGAAAGGTCAGCCATCCCTCAGGCTCCTTCTCCGTAGTCTTCTAGTCCTGCGCGTCCTCGTCCTCGGTGAGCTCTTCGAGCTCATCCTCCGCGGGAAGCTCCTCGTCTGTGGCCACGCCATCGTAGGAGAAGGCATAGCCCAGGATGCGCACCTCATCGCCCTGCACGCAGCCATGCTTGGCCAGCAGGTCGTCGAGGCCGATGCGGTCGAAGCGGCGCTGCAGATAGGCGACGGCCTCCTCGTTGTCCCAGTCGGTCTGCACCACCATGCGCTCGATGGCACCACCCGACACGCGCCACACGCCCGCCTCCTCGCGCGTGATGGAGATCCGCTTGTCGCGGCGGAGCCGCTCGCGCTCCACCACGGCGTTGAAGTCGACTGTAGGGGCATCGACGGAGATGCTACGCCTGAGCTCGGCAACCTTAGCTGCGCAGGCAATCACCAGCTCGTCGAGCCCCTCGCCGGTGACGGCAGACACCTCGTAGTAGGGGTATCCGTCCGCCTCGGCCGCCTCGCGCAGGAACATCGAAGCAACGTCGGCTCCAGGCATATCACACTTGTTGCCCACCACGATCTGCGGGCGCTCGGCAAGCTCGGCCGCATATGCCGCCAGCTCGTCGTTGATGGTCTGGTAGTCCTTCAGCGGGTCACGGTTCTCAAAGCCGCCCGTGAGGTCTACCACGTGCAGGATGAGCGCCGTGCGCTCTATGTGACGCAGGAACTCGTGCCCCAGGCCCTTGCCCTCGCTGGCGCCCTCGATGAGCCCTGGCACGTCTGCCACCACGAACGACTCACCCGTCTTGGCACGAGCGACACCCAGGTTGGGCACGAGGGTCGTGAAGGGGTAGTCGGCGATCTTTGGGCGCGCGGCAGAGATGCGCGCGATGATGGAGCTCTTGCCCACCGACGGCATGCCCACCAGCGCGGCATCCGCCATCAGCTTCATCTCGAGCTCGATCCAGTGGTCTATGGCCGGCTCGCCCTTCTCCGCAAAGGCGGGGGCCCGGCGCACCGAGGTCACGAAGTGGATGTTTCCGCGGCCGCCCATGCCGCCCGGAGCCACCACCACCCTATCGCCCGGATGGGTGAGGTCGCAGATGTCGTATGCGGGCTCCATGCGCTGCGGGTCGAGCTCGCGCACCACCGTTCCCAGGGGCACGTGCAGCACGAGGTCTTCGCCCGCCTTGCCATGGCGGCGAGCGCCCTTTCCGTGCGTGCCGCGCTCGGCGCGGAAGTGATGCTTGTAGCGGTAGTCGATAAGCGACGAGAGCTGGGGATCGGCCTCAAGAATCACCGAGCCGCCGTTTCCGCCGTCTCCACCGTCAGGACCGCCCTTGGGCACGAAGGCCTCGCGCCGGAACGACATGCATCCGGCGCCGCCATCACCACCGCGGACGTTGATCCTGCATAAGTCTGTAAAGGTGGCCGTTGGCACGGCATGCCTCCTTACCACACTGCCGATGGGCGGGCACTCCCCCGGCAACAAATGTGCTCCACATGTGCCCATGGTACGACAAAAGGGCCCCCGAGCATCTCGGGGGCCCTGCTACTTGGCGCTGTGCGAGAAGCTATGCCTGCGTGCGAACATGCACGTAGTGCTTCTTGCCCTTCTTGAACTCGACGACGCCGTCGGCGAGTGCAAACAGGGTGTCGTCCTTGCCGCGACCCACGTTCTCACCCGGGGTGATGTGCGTGCCACGCTGACGAACGATGATCTGACCAGTCTTGATCTGCTGACCACCGTAAATCTTGGTGCCGAGTCGCTGGGCGTGGGAATCGCGACCATTGCGCGAAGAACCAAGGCCTTTCTTATGAGCCATCTTATCTACCTGCCTATCTCTTGATAATGAGCCGAACGGTAAGAGCTACGCGGGAATCTCGACGACCTGAAGCTTGGTCAGGTTCTGACGATGACCCTTGGTGCGATGATAGCGCTTGCGCTTCTTGAACTTGAAGACCAGCTGCTTCTCGCCCTTGAACTGCTCGACGACCTCGGCGGTAACCTTCTTCTCTGCAAGAGTGGCAGCATCAACGACCGTGGTCTCGCCGTCGTTCAGCATGAGAACGTCAAGCTCAACCTTGTCGCCAGGCTGCGCGTCGAGCTTCTCGACGTCAATGACGTCGCCCTTGGCAACCTTATACTGCTTGCCACCAGTAGAAACG
>CACXFC010000275.1 GCA_902766835.1 uncultured Coriobacteriaceae bacterium
GGAATTGGCAGACGCGTACGGTTCAGGTCCGTATGGGGGCAACCCCGTGAAGGTTCAAGTCCTTTCGCCCGCACCACGATTTACCAGGCCCTCCGGGGCCTTTTTTGTTAGCAAACTGGCGCGTTGGCGTATATTCGGCGCAGGCGCATGCGGTGACGGCGCTTGCCGTCCGTCCTCAGAAGGGGCTGGCCATGGGACTTATAGATGACCTCATGAAAGGCGCTCACGATCTGGCGGGCTTTGACACTCCGAAGAAAGAGGAGAAGCCCAATGTGATCGACAAGGCCCTCGACCGATTGGATGCCACGGTTGACGGTGCCTTCGAGCAGGTCTTTGAGAAGGCGGGCGAAGCCGCAGAGGTGGAGAAAAAGCTGTACGAGCTTGCGGATACGATCGTGCGCGAGCATCGTGGCGCGCTGGGCAAGGCCGGCCTCGACCTTATCGACGACTACGAGACGCGCGGCGACGTGCTTGACACCTACCCCACCGACCACTGGCGTTGGGGCCACCTCGAGCGCAGGCGCGCCGAAGCGCGCGACGATCTGCTTCGCGCGGCAGAGAAAAACGAGGCCATACCTGCTGAGTTGCGTGCCCAGATTACGGAGGCCTTTGGTGCCAGGGGTCCCATGAACGACCTCTTCGACGCAAGCGCGCGCCACGATTTCCCCACCTTCTTCTAAGGCTGCATGCGTGCAAGGCAATTAAGGGACACGACCTTCTTTGCCCCTCGGGGCAAAGAAGGTCGTGTCCCTTAATTGCCGCTCCTTCGAAGCGCTAGTGAAGCTTGCTGCAATTGACTATCCCATCACAATAGGATAGTCTCTTCCTATCCTATTGTGATGGGAGGGACATGGTTGCAATCAACCTCTATCACGGCTCTACGCGCGTGGTTGCTCAACCAAGCCTTGCCCAGGCGCGGCCGCATAACGACTATGGTCCGGGCTTTTACCTGACGAGCGAGCATGGTCTTGCAGGTGAATGGGCGTGTCAGCGCGGAAGCGACGGTTTCGTCAACTCGTATACGCTCTGGAGCGACGGGCTTGCCGTGCTCGACCTACTCGACGGAACCCACAACACCTTGGAGTGGGTGGCGCTGCTTCTTAAATACCGGCATTTCAGTCTCCGGCTTCCCACAGCGGCACTCGCGCGTGAAGCGCTCGTCGAGCGTTTTTGCCCGGACCTTACCTCAATAGACGTGGTCGTGGGCTATCGCGCAGACGACTCGTATTTCAGCTATGTTCGCTCTTTTGTGGAAAACGCCCTGCCCCTCACGGCGCTCGAAGAGGCCCTTACCCTAGGGGATCTTGGCCAGCAGACGGTGCTCGTTTCGGGTAAGGCCTTTGCGCAGCTCACGTTCATCGGATACGAGCCTGTTTCTGCAGAGCACTACTATCCGCAGTTTCTCGACCGTGACGAGAGGGCTCGCGTGGGCTACCACCAGCTTCTTGAACGGCAGCGTCCATCGCTGGGCGATGTGTTTGTGCTCGACATCCTGCGAGAGGAGATGACTCCCGATGACCCCCGCCTACAACAGCGTGTATCTCGTTGATGCCGAGGTCTGCCTCGCTGACGCCTTCGACTACGCAGTTTGCGACTGTGCTGTGACTGGGGACGTGTTCGGTCGCGCCTTCATCCAATCAGGACTTGCACGGCAGTTCGAGCGAGGCAACCCAAGCATCGTGTCGGGCATGTCGGGGCGCGAGGTGGCGTGCGAAGCGCTTGTCTCCTGCGGGCTTTTGGCCGAAGAGCCCGAGCCGACGTACGCGCGCGGGTTGTCGGCAGAATACTGGGCAGGGCAGATGCTCGCCCACTACCAGTGGAGCCGTGCCTGCCGTTTTGCCGATATCTTTGCGCGAGTGTCGTTTGCGCAGGTGGTGGGCCTCTACCGTCCTCTGCACGAGGCAGACACAAGCGTCTTCTTGGAGCAGTTCGACCAGCTGCTGATAGAGAACAGGCCCCCGCACACCAATCTGGCGCGGATTCGTGCCTTGCACCGCCTCTCGCAGAGCGAGCTGGCCCGCGCTTCGGGCGTGGGACTCAAGTCGATTCAAGCCTACGAGCAGCGCGTCAACAGCCTCAACAAGGCGAGCGGCCAGACGCTGAGCCGGCTGGCCCGCGCCCTCAACTGCTCCATCGAGAGCCTGCTTGAGTTCGAGCCGCAGGTGGTTGTGGAATACCTTCCTTAAGGGCGCGCCCAGTTGCGCCCTACTGCTCCTCCTTGGGCACCAGCAGCTCGAGTAGCTCTGCCAGCAGGGTGTTGTTGCCTAGGATCACTAGGGCGATGTTGTTGCGCGCTCGGGTAAGGCCCTGAAAGAGAAGCTGCTGGTAGAGGGTATCGTCTTGTGCACTGAAGCGTGCGCCCACCACCATGGCCACCTTGTCAAACTCCTGGCCTATGACCTCGCTTGCGGTGGGGCAGCCCTGCGTGTCTATCTCGTCGAGGCACCTTGCGCCCGAGGCGTCACTCCCATAGGCGATGAACTGGTAGCCCTCGCTGCGATACGCGTCCACGAGCGCCTGCGCTCCGGCCGGCCCATCGGCCGAGCTGACCTTCACGTTGTGCGTGCTGATGGACGTCGGATGGCCGGGAAGGTGGAAGAGCGCGCGCAGGAACCCGGCGATGGCCTTGTTGGTCCTGATCTTGCGGGAGAGCTCCCAGACAGAGACGTTGGGGCAGAGCCGGCGCACCATCTGCTCGACGTCCTGCCCCAGGCCGTCTGTTCCTATCACCTGACGTCTGCCCAGCGAGAGGTACAGGGGCAGCTCGTGCGTCACGGCTGCGCGCACGATCAGCGAGAGCTGGCTGGGCCAAAGCCGCTGCGCCTCGTCCACCAGAATGGCGCCAAACGCACCTAGGTCAACGCGCTCAATCCCCTTGGCCGAGATGATGCTGAAGCGCTCCTGCCGTTCGCTGAGCTGCTCGTGGCCCTCCGAGAGCAACCCGCAGTGCACCACGCAGTTCCTGCACCCCCTATCGAGCGTCTTCGCCAGGTCGTAGAGCAGCAGGCTCTTGCCCGTGCCCGCGCTGCCATACACCAGAAAGGTGGCTGGTGGCACCCGCTCCTCGCACGCGGCCAGGAAGCTCCGCTTGATCTGCGCCTGGTGGTTGGTGAGGAAGTAGGTCCCCTCCAAAAAGCGCTCGGTGTCGTTGAGGGGCGAGACGAGGTAGTTGCTCACCGTGAACAGCTCTTCCACCTGGCCGGCATAGGGGCGTCCCAAAGAGCCCAGCACCGCAACGAGCCGCTCCATGCTTGCCGTGGACAAGATGCCATCCTCGCCCATTTCGAAGAGGGCGTTTTCGTTTGCCACATAGGTGAAGGTGTAGGTGGTGCGCTCGAGCGGTGCCAGGTAGTAGCGATTGCGCGTCAACTGGCGCTCGATGCGGTCTCTACCCACGTCCTCAATCTTCAGCTCGATGTCCACTACAGCGCCGTCGCATATCTTGAGTAGGTCAAACTCGCTGCTGATCTGCGGAATCCTGAACGAGAACACAAAGCCCTCGAAGTGCCGCGGGCTTGTGGCCCCGCTTTGCTGCAGGCTCTCGACCAACTGCACAACCGAGCGCGCCTCGTGCTCCTTCACGGAGTCAAGGGGCTCTTCGCGCTCGCACAGTTGCGCCTCGAAGGCGCCCAACAGGTGGCTGGGCACGGTCTTGAATCCCTGGGAAAGCGCGAGCAGGCTTGTTGGCTTCATGGGCGAGCGTCCTTTGCGTTGCGGCCAGCGCTACTTTGCGTAGGTCACGCTGGTGAAGGCTTGCGGCGGCGTCCCATACTCCAAGGCAAGGATGGTGATGTCGTCGGACTGCTCGGCGCCCACGGCCCAGCGCGCAATGGCGCTGCGCAGCGTGAGGGCCATCGGGTGGGGTGACAGGTCGGGGTGGCTTTCGGCAAAGGCCTGCAGGCGCGCCTCGCCATACTGCTCGCCCTGCGCCGAGAAGGCTTCGGTCACGCCGTCAGTGTAGAGGAGTAATTCGTCACCGGGCGTAAGCACGTGCTGGTAGCTGCGGTACCGCGCGGTGTCGAAGGTGCCGAGGAACAGGCCGCTGCGCTGCCTGAGCCACTCCCACGAGCCGTCGTGGCGCAGAAGCGGCGGGTTATGCCCGGCGTTGACGTAGGTGAGCAGGCCCGTGGTGTAGTCGAGCGTCGCCGCCCAGACGGTCACGAACATGCCGGCGTTGTTGCTCTGGCACAGGCGCCGGTTGGCTGCCTGCACCGCCTCGTTAAGCGGCATGCCGCTGCTCATGTAGTTTGCCAGCTCCGTCTTGGCGGCCATCATGAAGAGGCTTGCGGGGATGCCCTTGCCCGAGACGTCGGCAATGAGTAGGCCCAGCGTGTGGTCGTCGATGAGGAAGAAGTCGTAGAAGTCGCCGCCCACCTCGCGCGCGGCATCCATGAGGGCGTAGATGTCGAAGCGGTCGATTTCGGGGAAGGGCGGGAAGGTGAGCGGCAGGGCGCTTTCCTGAATCTCGCGGGCGTACTCCAGCTCGCGGTCGATGCGGGCGGCCTCGTTGGCAATGGCCTCGCGTAGCGAGGCGACCGTTGCGTTGATGCCGGTGGAAAGCGCCTCGAACTCAGCGCTGTTGCGTACGGTGACCTCTGCCTGCAGGTCCCCCTCGGTGATCTTCTTGAGCGTGTTGTTGACCTGCCAGACGCTCTGCACCACCTCGTTGCGAATAAGCAGGTAGATAGCCACAAACAAAGCCGCGAAAACAAGCACCTCCATAAAGGATGAAACGAGTATCGCAAGTCCTCGCTCAACTTCCGCCGCCTCTACGGACTCAAGGGAAACGAGAATGAACCACTCGACGAACCGGTAGGAGGCATAGTAGTCGGTGTCCATGAAGCGACAGGTGAAGACGCTGCGCTCCTCCTGCACGTCTATGGCGTCTATCAGCGCGGCGATGTCGGCATCGGTGGGGCTGAGGTCGGAGCGGGTGCCCGCGAGCGCACCGTTGGGGGCAATGACGACCAAGGCGCCGTTTTGGCCCACGTGGCGGTTGCGCACGCTGTTTTGGATGCGCTCGCTCAGGTCCTCCATGAAGTGGTCGGTGTCATAGGCTACCTGCACGAACCCGTCTTCGATGCGTATGCCTGCGTACTTCCGCCACACGTTGGTGTCGAAGGACATGGGCTGGAACTTCTGCACGAGCTGCGCCGCCCCACCAGCTGGCAACAGCATGAGGAACTCCGACGATTGCTCGCCGGATGCCATGTCAAAGCCCACGATGCGCGAGTCGCTGCTGGCAACGACGATGCCCTGTTCGTTGACCACGTTGATTTCACTGACATTGAGGTTGCTCATCAGGCGCTCTATGGTTGGTTGCGTGGCATCTTCCAGGGAGGGAATCTGAGCCGCAACCTGCCGCGTGAGGCCGAGCAGGTTGTCGTCGGAGGCCTTGTATATGTCGGCCTGGACGTCTTGCAGGGCAAGGGAGAGGAGCTTTTTGGTCTTTGCCTGCGAAAGATTACCCTGCAGGCCTGCTGTGAGCAGGGCGGAAACAACGAAGCCCACTGCAGTGACCTTCAGCAGGCGCGACTGAATGACCTGCGAGATCTCTGGTGCGTGCGTATCGCTGCGAAGCTCGCGCCCCTCGGCCAAGGTCACGGCGATGGATGAGAGCGCAGCGGCAAGGCCGTTGCAGAGAGTCATGGGCACTGTGCACGCACGAACGACCTCGTAGGCCATCGTCGGGTTGAGCGGGTTGGTGACGAAGATGAGCAGAAGGTGCAGCACCTCGGCAACAACGCCTGTGGCAAAGGCGAGCGACCACCGTGGCCTTGCGCCCTCAAACACGTACTTGCGCAGGACGGCGGCATAGATGCCCGCTGCGCAGGTTGCCAGGCTGCAGGCCAGGCGCGTGAAGGTGCCGCGCCCCCACAGTGCCGCAAACCAGCGCTCGATGCCGCCGATGAGTCCGGCAATGATTCCGGCCGGGCCTCCAAAGAAGAGACCGGCAGCGATGGGGGCGGCATCGCGCACGTTCATGATGGCGTCGGTGGTGGCGATGCCAAACTCCGTGCCGAGCACGGCTATGATGCCAAAGACGAGGCCACACAGGATCTGCCAGGGCCAATAGCTCCAGCTTCGCAGGTGCTCGAGCTTGGCGAGGACATACGAAGCAAGGGCCGGTAGCAGCGTCGCGCAGGCAAGCTGGGCTAGGACGAGTGTGCTCATAAGGGGCCCCTAGGCTAAACGGCGGATGAGGCTGCTACTTGTTGTCTTCGTCGAAGTCGGACCAACCATCCTCGTCGTCGAAGAGATCCCAGTCGTCGGGACTTTTCTCATGGTTCTTGAAGCGCGCACGCGTGCGCACCTCCAAGACGGCCGAGATGATGAAGAAGAGGACGATTCCGCCACCGAGCAAGGCTAAGACGCCCGTACGTGTTTGAAACAGCCACTTGAAGGCTCCGGCAATGAGATCCATGGGCAATCCTGCACTCTCTACGGGGTCGGCGCAGGCGAGGTGCGTTACGGCCTCTGTGCTTCCCGCGCGTTCTTTTGGTCGTTTGCACTCACAAGTATATACTTGGGTGGCTTGGAGTGGCCCTGAGTGCGTCACTCGTATTTACACGACGTTGCCCTGCGGAAAGGACGGCATCCGCCATGCTAGACATCAAGTTCGTACGCGAGAACCCCGACGCCGTAGACAAGGCGTGCGCGTCTCGCCAGAACGCCCATTGGGACCGCGAGCGTTTCTTCGAGCTGGACGAGGAGCGTCGAGCGACCATTACCGAGGTAGAGGGCCTGCAGGCGGAGCGCAATGCCGCGTCGAAGCAGATTGGCCTGCTCATGCGCGAGGGCAAGCGCGAGGAGGCCGAGGCTGCCAAGGCCAAGGTTGCCGCCAACAAGGGCCGCATCGCCGAGCTCGACACCCGCAGGGGTGAGGTTGAGCAGGAACTGTTCGACCTGGTTGCCGGCATTCCCAACATCCCCGATCCCTCGGTGCCCTATGGCAAGGACGATTCCGACAACCCCGAGGTGCGCCGCTGGGGCACCCCGCGCGAGTTTGACTTCGACCCCAAGGCACACTGGGACCTTGGTCCCGAGCTGGGCATGATCGATTTCGACCGCGGCGTCAAGATTGCCGGCAGCCGCTTCTACGTGCTGGGCGGCATGGGCGCCCGCATGGAGCGCGCGCTCATCAACTTCATGATCGACACGCACGTGCAGGCGGGCTTCAAGGAGTGGTGGCCGCCCGTCATCACCAACGCCGCGACCCTGTTTGGCACCGGCCAGCTGCCCAAGTTTGAGGAAGACCTCTACCACGTGAGCCCCGACCTGTACCTCATCCCCACGGCTGAGGTCATGCTCACCAACCTGCATCGCGACGAGGTGCTTGACGGCAGCCAGCTGCCCCTGTGGTACTGCGCTTTCACGCCCTGCTTCCGCGAGGAGGCGGGCTCGGCCGGCCGCGACACGCGCGGCATCATTCGCGTCCACGAGTTTGACAAGGTCGAAATGGTCAAGTTTGCCAAGCCCGACGACTCGATGAACCAGCTTGAGAGCATGGTGAACGAGGCCGAGGTCATCCTGCAGAAGCTTGGCCTGCCCTACCACGTGGTTACCCTGTGCACCGGCGACATTGGCTTCAGTGCGCGCAAGTGCTACGACATCGAGGTCTGGCTGCCCAGCTACAACGCCTACAAGGAGATTTCGAGCTGCTCGAACTGCTGGGACTTCCAGGCTCGCCGCGCCAACATCAAGTACCGCGACCCGCAGGAGTTCAAGGGCACGCAGTACGTGCACACGCTCAATGGCTCGGGCCTGGCGGTCGGCCGCACGATGGCCGCCATTATGGAGAACTACCAGAACCCCGATGGCACCATCACCGTGCCCGAGGCGCTCGTTCCCTACATGGGCGGCGTGGAGGTCATTACCCCGGAGCAGTAAGCAGCGGGCTTGCGACCTTTGCTTTTGTTGAACATAGAAATTAAGGGACACGCTCTTTTCTGCTCCGCGGAGCAGAAAAGGGCGTGTCCCTTAATTTCGGCCAGAGTGTATTAGGAGCATAGAAATGCAAGGTGTTGATGTTGAAGGGCTGGCGGCGGAGCTGAAGGGGCGCGGGGCGAAGCGCGTCATCCTGTTTGGCGGGGCCGACGACGAGCGGCTGGGCGCGTTCAAGACGGGCCTTGCACGCAGGGGCGTCATGGTCATTACGCCTCCGGCAGTCGCGCAGAGGTGGATTGCTGCGCTAGCGAGGCAGGCTGCGGAGGATGGGCAGATGCCTGCGGCGGATGCGGAGCGCTTTTCCGCGCTGGTGCAAGACGGTTTGGAGCACGGGGTAGACGCGCTGGTGCTGCTGCGGGAGGGCTATGCGCAGCTGCTTGAGCAGTGTGGCGTGGAGGTGGCTCTGTTAGAGGTGTACGAGGGCGTCTAGCGGCAGGGTGCGTAATTCGTGCGGGCACGCGCTTGGGGCATATTTGGCCTTGCAACCCAGAACAGGATATTCTAGAATACGAACAGATGTTCTGTTTAGGGAGGTTGCATGGGACTGGGCGAGGTTGAGCGCGAGTATGTATTGGTTGACGTGGAGCAGGCGGGGGAGCACCGCGTTGCGATGCTGGTTAGGGGTGAGTCTGCCGTCGTGATCGAGCAGACCTGCGGGCCTGACACCGAGGCTGCCTATGGGGCGCCAACTCACACGCACAAGATCATGGTTGGCTGGGAGGCGTGCGCTCGGGCGCTGGGCGTGCGGGCCGAAGACGTGGTGCCGGCGCTGCTTTCCTTCTTTGGGGACGTGCGCGATCCGGCGCTGCTGTCCGATTTGATGGACGTGCTCGACCAGGCGGGGGAGCACTACACCTATGTGGCCTGGTCTGGCGAGGGAGATGCGGTGTTTCGCGCATAGGAGACGAATAGGCGCATGGCTCCTGCGGGGCCATGCGCCTACGGTATCGAGATAAAAAACGAGCCCCTGTAGGGGCTCGGAGAGTTCGTGGTGCGGCGTACAGGATTCGAACCTGTGACGTTCTGATTCGTAGTCAGACCCTCTATCCAGCTGAGGTAACGCCGCGTGCA
>CACXFC010000276.1 GCA_902766835.1 uncultured Coriobacteriaceae bacterium
GATGGTCTTCTTGGGCAGGATCTCGGCGGCCATAGCGGCGGAGTGGGTCATGCCGGAGCAACCGATGGTCTCAACGAGGGCCTCCTCGATGATGCCCTTCTTGACGTTGAGGCTCAGCTTGCAGCCACCCTGCTGGGGAGCGCACCAACCGATACCATGGGTGTAGCCGGAGATGTCCTCAAGCTGCTTGGCCTGAACCCAAGCGCCCTCCTCGGGAATGGGTGCGGGCCCGTGGTATGCGCCCTTGGTCACGGGGCACATCTTCTCCACTTCTGACGAATACTGCATGAATGCTCCTCTCCATCACATCACGCGCGTCCCCCCTGTGTGGACGCACTGAAGTCCGATGATTGCCAGCAGCGCCCGAGCATATGAGCGCAGCTGTATCTGACGCACAAGCGACAGACTACGCGCATAGTGTACGGCAGCGGATAACAGAAACGACGCGCGGATGCGTAGGCGTTAAAACTTGTTCGGGAAACGTACCATGCGCGGCACGCATGGGCTTGCGGTGCGGAGTGGCATAGAGGAAGTGCAGTGATATACGAGGGGCAATTAAGGGACACGCCCTTTTTTGCCCCGCGGGGCAAAAAAGGGCGTGTCCCTAAATTGCCCCCTGAGTTAACCGATGCAGTCGCTACAACCCCGCATGACTCATCTTCAGGGGTAGGGGTACGCCCCCAGTGCACGTTACCCCTTGACGAACGTATAATCGAAAGAATGCAGAACCGGCGTGACATACCCTTGTGGGCCTTCGAGCTTGCCCTGGTGGCGGTGACCGTCATCTGGGGCGCCTCGTTCCTGGTGCTTAAGGGCGCCCTGGACAGCATGACGCCGGGTTGGCTGCTTGCGGTGCGCTTCGCCTTGGCGGCGCTTGCCTTGGCCATTCCGTTCGGCCGGCGCATCGCGGCCCACCTCGATGCCGCCCACCTGCGCGCGGGGCTGCTGATTGGTCTGCCAGAGGGGCTTGCCTTCCTCATCCAGAACGTGGGGCTGGTAGACACCACGCCGGGCAGAAATGCCTTTCTCACGGGCACTTACTGCGTGATGGTGCCCTTCTTGGCCTGGCTAGCCACGGGGATGCGTCCGCGCATGCGCGAGGCCTTGTGCGCCATTCTGTGCCTGGCGGGTATAGGCCTTGTGTCGCTGCGGGGCGACCTCACGCTGTGGCTTTCCCGTGGTGACGTTCTCACGCTGGTAGGGGCGGTCTTCTTTGCGGTGAACATCCTCTGCGTCGACTGGTTTGGCCAGAACGGCGACTTCATAACGGTGACCTTCGTCGAGCTTGTGGTCATGGCAGTCGTCTGCCTTGCGGGGGCGCTGGTGAGCGAGCCGCTGCCACGCCTTGCCAACCTTGCCCCGGGATTCTGGGGGCAGATGGCCTATGTGGCGCTGGGCTCGTCGACGCTGGCCATGCTGCTGCAGAACCTTGCGCAGCGCCACGTGCCGTCGCATCGCGCCGCCCTGCTCATGTCGCTCGAGAGCGTCTTTGCCACAGCCTTTTCCATCGCCTTCTACGGCGAGCGGCTCAGCCCAGCCGTTGCGATGGGGTTCGTTCTGATATTTGCCTCGGTGGTGGCCAGCCAGCTGGCGCAATCGCAAGAGGGGGAGGTTGTCGCATGATCAGCGAATCTGCCCTGGAGTCATTCTGCCGCCCCGCCATTCTGGGGCGTGCGCGCATCATCGCCCAGCGCGAGGGACGCATCTGGGACCGCTGCTGCCTCTACGAGGGCAAGCTCACGCATCTGTCCGCGCGCGTCGACAGCTCATCGGGCTACACGGACACCTACGACGCCTCGATAACCCTCGACGAGGCATCTGATCAGGTCTTTTCGTACGAATGCACCTGCCCAGCGGCGCGCAAGTTTGCCGGCCCCTGCAAGCACAGCATCGCGCTGGCGCTCGACTTCAACCACAATGCCGAGCTCTACGAGGGGTTCAGCAGCACGCGCCACGTTACGACGTCGGCGGTCATCTCGTCGTTTCTCGACCGCACGACGCGTACGGCGCGGCCGCGTCTTGCCACGCCTGCCGCCGACGCGTCGGGCTCGGTGCGCGTGGTCGTCCGCCTCATGCGCGACAACGACATCTTCCTCGGCCTGCGCCTTGCTGGCGCACGTGGTTCGTATGTGGTGCGCGACCTCAGCGACTTTGAGGCCAGCGTCAGCGATGAGGCCTTCTTTGAGTACGGCAAGAACCTGGCGTTCACCCACCGCATAGACGCCTTTGCGCAGGAAAGCTGCGAGCTGGTGCGCTTCGTGTGTCGCTGCGTGCGCAACCGCAGGTCGTACGCGAGCAACCGGGTGTACGGGCGCGTGTATGCCACGTCTGGATCATCGCTTTCGCTGGGGAAGGAGTTGCGGCTCTCGGGTCCCGAGATCGACGAACTCATGGCTCTGCTCAAGGGCAGCGTGGTCACGTTCGAGACTTCGCAGGGCGCGCAGGCCGGCCGTGCGCGCGAGGTCTTGGTAACAGACGGCGACCCCGACCTGGGCGTGCGCCTTGCCTGCCGTGACGGGGACGCTGTCGAGTTGGTGCGCGAAGGCGCGGCGGAGGTCTTCTCAACGGGCGAGCATGTCTATGCCCTGCAGGATGGCAGACTGTATTGCTGCTCACAGAAGATGCTGCCGGTGGCGGCGTTTCTCCAGCAGGTCTATTGCAGCCAGGCCTCCGAGCTGCTGATGACCTATGATGACGCACGGCGCTTTGTGGTGGCGGCATTGCCGCAGATAGAGGGTGCGCTGCCCGTGTCTGTGCCCCCCGAGCTCGACGAGCTTCGCCCCGACCCGCTGAGGCTGGAGTTCTTGCTCGACCGCTCGGGGCAGCTGGTGACCTGCGACGCTCGCGCGCGGTACGGCGAGCGCGAGGTGAGCCTGTTCGATCGCATCCAAGGCGACGAGGCGCTCTGGCGTGACGTACAGGCCGAGGCCGGCGCCCGCGCCGTAGTTACTCGCTATTTCACCACGGCGCGTGAGGCGGGCCTACTCGTCAGCCGGCCCGACGTGGAATCGGTGGCGCGCATCGTGTTCGAGGGGGTGGAGGAGCTCTCTCGCATCGGCGTGGTGCGGGTGAGTGATGCGTTCCGGCGGATGTCGGTGCGGCGGCGCCCGCAGGTACGCGTGGGTGTGACGTCGCGCGGGGGTCTGATTGACCTGTCGGTTTCGGCAGAGGACCTGCCTCCCGCGGAGCTTCTTGCGGTGCTTACCAGCTATCGGATGCGCAAGCGCTACCATCGCCTGCGCGATGGGTCGCTCGTGGACCTGTGGTCGGCCGATCTTGACGAGGCGGCGCGCTTGGCCGACGAGCTGGAGCTCTCTGCGCGCGAGCTTGCCTCGGGTAGCGTTGCCATCCCCGCGTACAAGGCGTTCCTGCTAGATGCGCTTGTGTCTGACGATGAGAAGAGCGCCTCGTTTGCCGAGGCAGTGCGAGGTTTTCGCGAGGTTAATGCAGATGCCTACGAGCCTCCAGCATCCCTCGCGCCGCGTCTGCGCCCCTATCAGGTGGCGGGGTATCAGTGGATCTGTGCGCTGATGGACATGGGTTTTGGGGGCGTGCTGGCCGACGAGATGGGCCTGGGCAAGTCGGTGCAGGTGATTGCCGCTCTGCTTGCGCGCCGCGGCGAGGGCCCCACGCTCATCGTCTGCCCGGCATCGCTGGTGTACAACTGGGTGGCTGAGTTTGCCAAGTTTGCTCCGGAGCTGGATGTGGTGGCCGTGTCGGGCGATGCCAAGGAGCGCCGCGAGCTGCGCAGCGAGCAGGGCCATGAGGTGTTGATCACCTCGTACGACCTGCTGAGGCGCGACGTGGAGGACTATGCGAGCACGCGCTTCTGGTGCGTGGTGCTCGACGAGGCGCAGTACGTGAAGAACCATCAGACGCTGGCCTCGAAGGCAGTCAAGACCCTCGACGCCCGTCATCGTCTGGCGCTTACGGGCACGCCCATCGAGAACCGGCTCTCCGAGCTGTGGAGCATCTTCGACTTCCTCATGCCGGGGCTTCTGGGAGGCTACGAGCGGTTCCGCGAGCGCTACGAGCTGCCCATTTCCGAGGGAGACGAAGACGCCGCACGCACCCTGAGCGCCGCCATCGGCCCCTTCGCGCTGCGGCGAAGCAAGGCGGGCGTGCTCGACGACCTGCCCGAGAAGCTCGAGCAGGTTGTGGCGTGCCGGATGGGTCGCACGCAGCGCGAGCTGTACGCCGCCCGCGAGCAGGCCCTGCGCGAGTCGCAGTCGCAGGGTTCCGGCGCCGAGCTTGGCCGCGAGCGGATGCAGGTGCTCGCCGAGCTCACGCGCCTGCGCCAGCTGTGCTGCGACCCCCGCCTGGTGTATGAGGACTACGACGGCGGAAGCTGCAAACTCGATACCATCTGGCAGCTGGTCTCGCAGGCAATCGACGCACGGGCAAAGGTGCTGGTGTTCTCGCAGTTCACGAGCTTCCTTGCGCTCATTGCCGAGCGGCTGGACCGTGAGGAGACGCGCTACTACACCATCACGGGAGCCACGCCCAAGCAGCAGCGCGTCCAGTTGGTTGATGCCTTCAATGCCGATGACACCCCGGTCTTTCTGGTGTCCCTGCGTGCTGGCGGGACGGGCCTCAACTTGGTGGGTGCCTCGGTGGTCATTCATGCCGACCCTTGGTGGAACATCGCGGTGCAAGACCAGGCAACCGACCGGGCGCATCGCATAGGGCAGACGCGCGACGTCACCGTGTACAAGGTCATTGCCGCGCACTCCATTGAGGAGCGCATTGTGGCCCTGCAGGAGGCGAAGAGCGACCTGGTGGAGCGGTTCGTGGGTGTGGGCGGTGGCCCTGCAGCGCTTTCGGCGCTACGACGCGAAGACCTCGTGGCACTGCTCGATGCATAGACATTGGAGTGATTTGTTCGCGTGCGTCGGGGGCGTGCCCCTTTCCGCACATGCGCGTGCCCTGGGGTCGGTTCTCGCGGCACATCCGTGTGCGTTTTCGCACACGGATGTGCCGCGAGAACCGACCCCAGGGCACGCGCATGTGCGGAAAGGGGCACGCCCCCGACGCACGCGAACTGGCAACGGTATACGAGTAGCGCGTCCGCTTACCGGGCAATTAAGGGACATGCCCTGGGGCCGCCCATTTCGTATACCATTGTCCCTCAGCTCAACTCTTGATACAGGGGAAGAAGTAACTATGGTCATCTTTGGTGCTCTCATGAACGGACTCGAGGCTTTTGTGGGAGGCCTTTTGGGCCTCTTGTTCAAGAGCCGCGTTTCCGACGAGATGGGAGACTTCCTGCTGAAGGGACAAGGCCTCTGCGTGGTGCTGGTGGGCGTGCAGGGCATGACGGGAAAAGCCGACATTTCGGTTGTCACGCTGGCGCTTGCCATAGGTGCGGCCTTGGGGTTTGTGATTGACATTGATGGTGCTGTCAGGCGCCTGGGCGACTGGGTGCAAGCCAAGCTTGATGCGCTGCTGGCCGGCAGCAAGCGCTTCGGTAGCTTTTCGGAGGGTTTCGTTGCGGCCACGTTGTTCACGTGTACGGGAGCTATGGCCATTGTCGGGTCGCTCGAAAGTGGCCTGTCGCTTCAGCACGGTACGCTCATCGCCAAGGGCGTGATCGACCTGGTCGTTTGCATTCCCATGGCCGCAACCATGGGCATTGGCGTTCCGTTCTGCGGCGTGTCGCTTCTGGTGTACGAATCGCTACTCAGCCTTGCCGCAAGTGCGGTGGGCCCGCTGCTCACCGACGCCGTCATCGCGCAGATGTCGGTGACGGGGTCGCTGTTGCTCTTTGCCGTGGGCACCAACCTCATGGGTATCACCAACATCAAGGTGGCAAATCTTTTGCCGGCTGCCTTCATGCCCGTGGTGCTGGTTCCGCTTATGAGCATGGTGACCAGCCTGGCGTAGGGCGCGTGGATTAGAAGGCATGCTCTCAGTCCACGTGCAATGTTTCGGTTCGGCGAATGAGCTGGTCTGCGCTGTGTGCGAGCCGCTTCGTTGTGGCATAGTCAACCTACTGCAACCATGGGGGTTGCGGCGGTGCAAGGGAGCTCACCATGAAGGGGAACGAGACTGCGGAAATCAGAATCGCCGAGCGCATGGACGTATGCGTTCTTCTTGGCGATGCCCGCATGCTTACCCTACGACTTACGAGCTTCCTCCTAGCGGCCTAACGCCTGCTGGGAGCACGTTGGCGCTTTAGGCGCCACGTCTGTCTGCGCACTGCTTCGCATCCGTTCCCCTGTCTCTTCCATGTCTGTTCGTTGCTTCCCAACTGCGTCATCATGCGTATAACCTGCGCCTAATGAGAGGAACAAAGCCATGACCCGCAAGATCGACATTCTGGATACCACGCTGCGCGACGGCGAGCAGTCTCCCGGCTGCTCGATGAACACTCAGGAGAAGGTCATCGTGGCGCGCGAGCTTCTGCGCATGGGCGTCGACGTCATCGAGGCGGGCTTCCCCGTGTCGAGCCCCGGCGACTTCCGTGCCGTGTCCGAGATTGGCTCTATCGCCGGCGACCAGGCTGCTGTTGCGGCCTTCTCGCGTGCCGTCGACTCGGATATTGCCGCCGCGGCCGATGCGCTGAAGACGGCCGAGCGTCCGCGCATCATCACGGGCATCGGAGTGTCGCCCATCCACATGGAGGAGAAGCTCCGTATGAGCGAGGACGAGGTCCTCGAGCGTGCCGCCCACGCTGTTGCGTACGCCAAGAGCCTGGTTGACGACGTGCAGTTCTACGCGGAGGATGCGGGTCGCGCCAACCCCGAGTTCCTGGTGCGCGTGGTACAGGCCGTTGTGGATGCCGGCGCTACCGTTATCGAGATTCCCGACACCACCGGCTCCTGCCTGCCCGAGGCCTATGGCAACCTGATCAAGACCATCATGGAGAACGTCTCGGGCATCGAGAACGTGAAGGTCTCGGTACATGCCCACAACGACCTTGGCCTGGCAACCGCGCTTGCGCTGGCGGGCGTGCGCAACGGCGCCACGCAGGTGGAGTGCACCATCAATGGCCTGGGCGAGCGCGCGGGCAACACGGCGCTGGAAGAGGTCGTCATGGCGCTGCGCATGCATGGTGACGAGCTGGATGCCCACACCACCATCCAGACGCGCGAGCTGACGCGCGCCAGCCGTCTGGTGAGCCGTGTGACGGGCATGAGCGTGCAGCCCAACAAGGCCATCGTGGGCGCCAACGCCTTCGCGCACAGCTCGGGCATCCATCAGGACGGCGTGCTCAAGGCACGCGGCACCTACGAGATCATCGACCCCGCCGAGGTGGGCGCCTCCGGCTCTGACATCATCCTGTCCTCCCGCTCTGGCCATGCCGCTCTGCGCCATCGCCTCCAGGAGCTGGGCTACAGCTTCTCCGAGGAGGATTTCGAGGAGGTCTACGAGCGCTTCCTCGAGATTGCCGACCAGAAGAAGGAAGTCTACGACGAGGACCTCGAGTCCATCGTCCAGGAGCGTCAGCGCGACATCGAGGCGATCTTCACGCTTAATGCGCTGCAGATTCAGTGCGGCGACCCGCTGGTTCCCACCGCCGTTGCCACCATCACCGACGCCGCTGGCGTGCGCCACGTGGTGAGCGTGACGGGCACGGGCCCGGTTGACGCGGCTTACAAGGCCATCGACAAGGTCGTGGGCATCGAGAGCGACCTGCAGGAGTTTGCGGTCAAGGCCATTACGCGCGGCATCGACGCCATCGGCGAGGTTACCGTGCGCATCACGGCTCAGGATGGCCGCGTCTACAACGGCCGTGGCTCTGACAACGACATCATCGTGGCCAGCGCCAAGGCCTACATCAACGCCATCAACCGTATGATTCAGGCGCAGCGCTCCCGCTCCTAACGTCTCAGTAATTCAGGGAAACTAAGGGACAAGCCCTTTTGCCCCGCGGGGCAAAAGGGCTTGTCCCTTAGTTTCATGCCGCTTTCCGCACACGCGCGAGCCTTGGGGTCGGTTCTTGCGGCACATCCGTGTGCGTTTTTACAAAAACGCACACGGATGTGCCGCAAGAACCGACCCCAAGGCTCGCGCGTGTGCGGAAAGCGGCATGACCCCAGTGCGTACTCCCGTTGCGGACCAGTTTTGCTGCTGTTCCCGATGCGGCACAGCGCCTTTTGCAGCTTATGGCATACAATTGTGACAACTGTAGCTCCAGAGATAGGAGAGCCCATGAGCAAGATTGTCGTCGTGGGTGCCAACCATGCAGGCACCGCCGCCATCAACACCATCCTGGACAACTATGAGGGCAACGAGGTGGTTGCCTTCGACGCCAACTCGAACATCAGCTTCTTGGGCTGTGGCATGGCCCTGTGGATCGGCAACCAGATCAGCGGGCCCGACGGGCTGTTCTACCAGACCAAGGAGCAGTTTGAGGCCAAGGGTGCCACTATCCACATGGAGACGCCCGTCGACCGCATCGACTATGCAAACAAGATCGTCTACGCCACCGGCAAGGATGGCACGGCCTACGCCGAGCCCTATGACAAGCTCGTGCTGGCAACCGGGTCGCTCCCCATCATCCCGCGCTTCGAGGGCGGCGACCTTGAGAACATCCAGCAGGTGAAGCTCTTCCAGAACGCCCAGGAGGTCGTCGACAAGCTCAAGGACCCGGCCATCAAGACCGTGGCCGTGGTGGGCGCGGGCTACATTGGCGTCGAGCTTGCCGAGGCCTTCCAGCGCAACGGCCGCCACACGCTGCTCGTTGACATGGCACCCACCTGCATGGCCAACAACTTCGACCCCGAGTTCTCCGAGCTCATGGCCCAAAACCTTGCCGACAACGGCATCGAGTGCCACTTTGGCGAGGGCGTCGACCACTTCGAAGGCGAGGATGGCAAGGTCACCAAGCTCTTCACGAACAAGGGTGCCTATGACGTGGACATGGTCTGCGTCTGCATCGGCTTCAGGCCCAACACCGCGCTCGCCGAGGGCGGCGGATTCACCCTTCTGCCCAACGGGGCCTTCGTGGTGGACCGTCACCAGCAGACAAGCGTGAAGGACGTGTACGCGGTGGGTGACTGCGCGGCCATCTTCAACAACGCGATGGGCGGCGAGCTGGGCTACATCGCCCTGGCCTCCAATGCGGTGCGTTCGGGTATCGTGGCTGGTCACAACGTTTGCGGTACGCCCCTCGAGACGCCGGGCGTGCAGGGCTCCAGCGGCATCTGCATCTTCGACCTGAAGATGGTCTCGACGGGCCTCACCGAGAACGCCGCAAAGCGCGCGGGCATCGAGGTGAAGACCACGAGCGTCACCGACTGCCAGAAGGCGCCGTTCATCGAGCATGACAACCCCGACACCACCATCAAGATCGTCTATGACGCCAAGACGCGCGTCATTCTGGGCGCACAGATGGCCAGCACCTACGACATGAGTGGCAACATCAACATGTTCAGCCTTGCCGTGGCGAAGAAGGTCACCATCGACGAGCTCGCCCTGCTCGACATCTTCTTCCTGCCGCACTTCAACGCGCCGTACAACTACATGACGGTGGCGGCACTCAAGGCCGAGTAACCGACACGCTTGGCCCGGAAAAAGGGACGCCCCTTTTCCTGGGGCACAGTCAGGGAGATTAAGGGACACGCCCTTTTTGCCCCAAGGGGCAAAAAGGGCGTGTCCCTTAATCTCCGAGTTCACGTTCAGATGTGTGTCTTACCAAAACTTGAAGCCACCGCGCTTCTTGACGTCTGCCTGAGGGGCGGCATTCCAGCCAGCGGCTACGGCTCCTGTTGCGCGCTTGCTCATCTGGGCGACAGCCATGGCCTCGTAGGCAACGGCGGTGCCGATGTCGTCGCTCATGTACTGAGTTGCGTGATCCGCGCGGATGCCAATGCGGCTTGCCTCTGCGGCGGCGTCGATGTTGGCGCCGAGGAAGATGAACTCCCATCCCTGCTCCTCGTGCGCCTCAATGAGGCGCTTGACGCGTGGGTAGTCGAAGTGGCGGCTGGCGTTCTCCATGCCGTCGGTGATGATGGTGAATATCACGTGCTCTGCGCGGTGCTCGTCGGGCAGGATGTGCTGCACCTTGTCCATGTAGCGAATTGCGCCTCCCACCGCGTCGAGCAGGGCGGTGCAGCCACGCACCTGGTATTGGGCTTCGGTGAGGTTGGCCACCTGCTCGATGGGCTTGCGGTCAACAAGCACCTCGCTCGCGTTGTCGAACAGGACGATGGATACCAGGCACTCGCCCTCCACCTCGCGGTTCTTCTTGAGCGTGGCATTCAGGCCACCGATGGTGTCGCTCTCGAGCCCCGACATCGATCCGCTGCGGTCGACGATGAATACCAGCTCGGTCAGGTTCTTCTTCATGATGCGCTCCTCTCTCTGTGCGGCTTGAAGCCGCTCCCATGTGCTGCCTTGCAGTCTAGAGAGGGGAGCGTTGCATTTGGTCAACTGGCAGGTGACATCCGTGGCTCTGCGTGTGGGGTAATTAGGGGACACGCCCTTTTTGCCCCGCGGGAAAAAGGGCGTGTCCCCTAATTGCACCTTTGAAAGGGCTTCGTTAGATAACCGAAAGGATGTACACCGCGGCGACGTAGATTACGGAGACGGGCAGGTACAGGCGCAGGATGTTCTTCCATTCCGCGGCAAGCAGGCCCACAAACTCGCGCAGGAAGGCGTTGGGCCAGAAGTAGTACTTGGTCTTGCTTCCCATACCCTCGACGGCCATGCCCGCCTCGTGCGCGCAGACATATCCGCGGAAGACGTGATAGTTGGTGGTGGAGAAGCCGACGCGCAGGTCTTGGACCCCACGTCCGGCATGCCGCTCGATAACCTCGCGCGAAAATGCCATGTTCTGGCGCGTGTTGACGGAACGGTCCTCGTACGCAATGCGTTCCGGCGCCACGCCCCTCTGCGAGATTAGGTACGTTCCCATGCTCTGAGCTTCGCTTATGGGCTCGTCGGGGCCTTGGCCGCCGCTGGGAACAAAGACCGCGGGAGCATCGCCTGCGGCCGTGCGCTCGCAATCAAAGTCGAAGGCGCGGTCCACCCGGCCCGCCAGAAGCGGCGAAGGGGTGCCATCCTTCCTGATGCCGCAGCCTAGCACCACCAGATAGTCCATGCCGTGATCGGGAACGTGACGGGCGGCAAGCCAGGCGCAAAGCATGGTGGAAAGCAGCAGGCAGACGCCAAAGGTTATGGAGATGGCCACCATTGCGTTGAAGCACTCTGAAACCACGGGACTGGCGAAGAAGAAGGTGTCAATTGCATACCAGAGGGGGAAGCAAAGGAGCCATACGATGGTGGTCGCCACGCCCAGCAGATTGACGGGACGCAGGCCCTCGTGACGGATGAGGGACAGGTTGCTGATCGACACGAGCAGCACAAGGGGTGTCACCACAAAGAATGAGGACAAGACGAAGTAGCTTGTCATATATCTCACATCGAGCAGGAAGTGATAGAAGGAGGGGTTGCTTCCGAACACAAGGAGCCCGCCAAACAAGAGGAATTGGAAGAGGCAGAACATGAAGCCTCCGCCGCTCGCCACCATCTCGTAGCCGTACCATGACGCGCGCCATAGCTGGACGAGCACGCTGGCGAACAGGGCGGCAAGTGCCGCCAAGAAGACGCAGAGGCTTGCCTGGATTGCCTCCCAGCCAGAGAAGTTGATGTCTCCCTCCCAGATGCCCCCATCCTTGACCTCAAGCCTGAAGACGCGCTGCACGTCCCCTGCCGCAACGGTTGCCTCGGTTTTTCCGTCCTTCAGGGCGCGGAATGTGACCAATGCCCTATTGGGCTCGGTTTGCTGTACCGACACCACTTCAACTACGCCGGGGTTTGAGAGTGACACCTCTGCGGGGACGGAGGCGAGGCTTGCGTCGGGGTAGAACCACGACGCCGTATACGTGCCCAGCTTTGGCTTGATGTAGGCATAGGACGCCAGCGCCAGTACCAGCAGCAGCGGTACGAGCATAAGAAAGCGCTTGCCTATGCTCTCCGAGGTGACGGGGGAGATGCTCTTATCTTCTTTCACGAGAATCCTTTGCGAATACGGTGACTATGTTCGGCGCGCCCTTCCATGGCGCGGCACGCCTACCACTGTAGCACGGTCTTCTGTAAGGACCTAACCCAAGAGGGGCTGGTCGTAGGCGAACAGGACGTCGTTGATTTGGAAGATGTCGTAGTCGCCCTCGCGGATGAAGAATTCCACAATCACGTCGCGCCGGTCGGCGTGGCTGAGGGCAAATCCTGCCCGCTCGAGCAGCATTGACGTCTCCTCCAAGGACAGTTCAAGTGCGACCGCCAAAGCCAGCACCGTAGTCTTCGTGGGCTTGTAGCGGGGGTTGCTCCGCATCTTCGAGAAATGCTGCCTGCTGATGTTTGCCCGCTTGTACACCTGCGAGTCCTTCAGGCCCCGCTCGTCAATGAGGGCAAGGAGCGTCTCCGAGAAGCCTGCGTCAAGATGGTTGAGCATGTTGCGCAGGGGGTTGGGCAGGCTGAATCCACCGACCTTGCCGGCGGCGCCCACACGCGGCGCCTGCGCAGGCATAGGCGCAGAGGACACTGCGGACTCTGTGTGCCGCGGCGCAGGGGCACTGCCAAACGCGGGTGCCGAGGCTGCATCAAAGGCCTGGAACGCCCCCGTCTCGCCGAGGGACGGATGACTTCTCAGGTCATATCCGCAGGTAAGGCAGAAGGAAGCGTCGCTGCCCACCGGGGCCCCGCAGCGCGGGCAGATGGTGCCGGCCGCTTTGCCGGATGCGGGGGCCATGCTCGCTTCGGCAGATGGCTGGGCCAGGGGTTCTGCCGCAAGATCCTCTTCCGCCTCCTGTGGGCCTGTCCAGGGGTACTGCACATTTTCCCAGGGACGCCGCGAGGCGCGCCGGGCGTGCTCACCCACGTACACGTCGTCGATATAGCTGGCCACGCGCAGGCGCAGCTCGTCGGTCAGCTCCATGACGGCGGCGTCGTACAGGACGAGCGTGATGTCCATCTCGTGATCGTTGAGGAAGGCCTTGCTCTGCTCCTGCGCTATCTGCAGGGCCTCGCGGCGCGGGTAGCCATAGATGCCGGCCGATATGAGGGGAAAGGCGATAGACGTGCACCCAAGCGACTCGGCAAGTTCCAGCGAGCTTTTGTAGCAGCTGGCAAGAAGCTCGGCCTCGTCATGCGTGCCGCCACTCCACACGGGGCCCACGGCATGGATCACATACTTTGCGGGCAGGGAGAAGGCGGGAGTTGCCACGGCAGAGCCTGTGTCACAGTGGCCGATCTTGTCGCAGGCCTTCTGCATGCGCCGTGCGCCGGCAGCCTCGAAGATGGCCCCGCAGACGCCTCCTCCTCGCCATAGGTGCTCGTTTGCCGCATTGACGATGGCATCAGCTTTGACGTGGGTTATGTCGTCGCGCACGATTGTGAAGGGCATGCTTCCCCCTCAGTTGCTGCCCAGGATCATTAGGAACGCATTTACCAGTATAGGGGTGCGGGGCGACCGCTGCCCCCATTGCCGCGCATTGTTTCGGGAGCGGCCTAGCTGACACGTGCGACAATAAGGGCAATCCGTTACCAGAGGAGCCGCCCATGCGCAAGCGCATCTACGCCATCATCAGTGACGAGGAAACCGACTACGCACCGTCGCTCGTGTACAACGCAATCATGATGGGGCTCATTCTGCTGAGCCTGCTGCCCCTTTGCTTCAAGCACGAGATTCCCGCCTTCGTGACGATGGAGCGCTGCATCACGGCCGTCTTCATGGTCGACTACCTGCTGCGTTGGGCCTGTGCCGATCTCAATGCCAACGGCGACAAGATGGCGTTCTTCTTCTATCCCTTCACGCCCATGGCGCTGGTCGACCTGCTCTCGATGGTGCCCACCTTCCTGCATGTCTCGCGGGTACTGCGCCTCTCGCGTCTTGCTCGCCTGATGCGGGTGCTGCGCGCGGTGAAGCTTGTGCACCATTCGCGCAGCGTGCAGCTGGTGTTGCGGGTGCTCAAGCGCGAGAAAGAAGCCCTGCTGGCGGTTTTGATGCTTGCGGTAGGCTACGTGTTCATCAGCGCGCTGCTCATCTTCAACGTGGAGCCAGCGACCTTCGACACCTTCTTCGACGCCCTGTATTGGGCGGTGATCAGCCTCTCTACCATTGGCTATGGCGATATCTATGCCACAACCACAGCCGGGCAGGTCATAAGCATGATCTCGGCGCTTATGGGCATTGCTGTGGTAGCTCTGCCGTCGGGCATCATTACCGCCGGCTTCGTCGAAGAGCTGCATAACGACGAGGTAGCCGAGGACCTGGAAGAAGAGCTGGACACGTTTGACATTCACTAGTACGGGTGCCTGTTTCGAATGCAATGGGTCAATTCCTGCGCATGCGGAATGATGATTCGCATGCATCGAGAACTATGCGCCGTGGGCATTTGTCCTGCCTGATACCGCTTCCTATGATGGTGGTAGAGCCTGTGCCACTGGGGGAACTCTCGTATGGCTACGACGTGGCACGGAATGGGATGAGAGAGGGGCCAAATCATGATTTTCTACTTTACCGGAACGGGCAATAGTCTCTATGCCGCCCGTCAGTTGGGTGACGGCGAGCCCGTGAGCATCGCTCAGGAACTGCCCAAGCCCGCATCTGCGCGCCATTATCGGGATGATGCTATCGGCATTGTGGTTCCTCTCTACGAGTTTGACCTGCCGCGCCCGGTTGAAGAGTTCATACTCGGCTCTACCTTCGACACCGACTACTTCTTCGTGGTCAGCTCCTACGGCATGCATCATGGCGGCATTGCCGAACGTGTGGCAGCGCGTCTGGAGGCAGCGGGCAGGCATGTGGACTACTACAACACGGTCATCATGCTGGACAACGCCATCAACGTCTTTGACATGGACGAGCAGCGCAAGCTTGACCCGGGCAAGCACATTGACGAGCAGCTTGCGGCCGTGCGGGCCGACATAGAGGCGTGTCGCTCTTACATCCAGCCCGCTAACCAGGAGGAGAGGGACTTCTACCAGGGATACATGCAGCATCCGTTTGACTTACATCCCTCGGAGAGTGACCCCCTCTACCGTGTGACCGACGATTGTGTAGGATGCGGCACCTGCGCGCGCGTGTGCCCCATGGGTAGTATTCGCATCGAGGACGGTCACCCTGTCTACAACTACCGCACCTGCGCCAACTGCTACGCCTGCATCCACGCGTGTCCCAAGAAGGCTATCCACTACGTGCGCTACGACGAGCCCAATCCCGAGGCCCGCTATCGCAACCCGCACGTCTCGCTCGCAGACCTCGTACGAGCCAACTGCCAGCTCTAGGGAGCAAGAGACGCACATCGCAAAACCGGTCAGTACTCCCGCATCAAGGAGCACGGTCAATTAATGTCCGAGGCCCCCTTTATGGTGTTGCCAAGATAGATAAGGCAAGCCAAAAGGGGGCCATCATGTACGAGCTGAGCCGCGAGTTTCTGTCCTTCCACGTCGCAGGTTTCTCCCATTGGTATGGGTTTGAGGTCATGCATAAGCTTCAGCCGGGTGCAAAGCTACGCCTGGTGCCCGAGCCAGACAACCCGTACGACCCGTCGGCCATAGCTCTTTACAAGGGCAAAACGAAGATCGGCTTTGTCCCGCGCGACCGCAACACTGCCCTTGCGCAGCTGCTGTTCTTTGGGCATGGCAAGGCATTCGAGTGCCGCGTAACGCACGTTGTGCCTGATGCGCACCCTGAGCGCATGGTGTTTGCGCGCGTCATGGTAAAAGACGCTCGTTCGTAGCGGATATTCGCCCGTGCCCGTCTGGCAAGGTTTCCACTTGTGAAACAGATGTCACAGCACGTTATATAACGAGTAGAGTACCACTCAATTGAAGAGCACCACCAAACCTGTGAGGCGGAAGGTAGATACCACACGCGCGCAGAGCGAGCCTGGGACGGTGTGAGCCAGGACGAGATGCGGGGTATTGAATGGGCCGCCGAGGGCGCACCGAACGGGTTTCCCCAGTAGGCTGCGACGTTTGGCACACGTTACGTGCCAGGGTGTGCCGGCACCTTCATAGAGTCGCGTGTTGTCTGCCGAAGCACCTGCAGAGTGCGCGGGGAATCCCGCGAATCAAGGTGGCACCGCGAGCCCAACCAGGCCCGTCCTTGATGCAATTGTCATCGGGGGCGGTTTTTTGTTACCGCTCCGCCAAGAACCGGTGCGCCGCACCGGGAAAAGAGGGGAGCAAAAGCCATGATCAAGGAAGCCATCGAGAAGATTGTCATGAAGGGCGACCTCACCTTCGATGAGGCCTACACCGTAATGCGCGAGATTATGACCGGCGAGACGACGGCCACGCAGAATGCCGCGTTTCTTGCGGCGCTTTCCACCAAGAGCACCAAGGCGGAGACTATCGACGAGATCAGTGGCTGTGCCACAGCCATGCGCGAGCTGGCAACGCCCGTTGAGCATCCCGGCATGGAAGTACTCGAGATTGTTGGCACGGGCGGCGACCGCGCCAACACCTTCAACATTTCCACGACGACTGCCCTGATCCTGGCGGCAGCGGGCGTGAAGGTGGCCAAGCATGGCAACCGAGCAGCAAGCTCGCTATGCGGGACGGCTGACTGCCTGGAGGCGTTGGGGGTCAACCTCGAACAGGATCCTGACCTGTGCCGCAAGCTGCTCAGCGAGGTGGGCATGTGCTTCCTGTTTGCCCAGAAGTACCACACGGCCATGCGCTACGTCGGTCCCATCAGGCGCGAGCTGGGCTTCCGCACCGTATTCAACATCCTGGGCCCCCTTACCAACCCGGCCCGTCCCGAGTACTTCCTGCTGGGCGTCTACGACGAGTACCTGGTGGAGCCGGTTGCCAAGGTGCTGGCGTCGCTTGGGGTGCGCCGGGCCTTTGTGGTGTACGGCCAAGACAAGATGGACGAGCTTTCGCTTTCGGCGGCAAGCACGGTGTGCGAGCTGCGCGATGGCTACTATCGCTCGTTCACGCTGACGCCCGAGGAGCTGGGGCTCACTCGCTGCGAGAAGCAGGATCTGCTGGGAGGCACGCCCGAGGAGAACGCCGCCACTGTGCGCGCGATCCTTGGCGGCGAGGAGCAGGGCCCCAAGCGTGATGCCGCCGTCTACAACGCAGCCGCTGCGCTCTACATAACCGGAAAGGCGCAGACACTGCAGGAGGGTGCCACCATGGCAGCCGAGGTGCTGCAGAGCGGAGCTGCGCTGCGCGTGCTTGACGCGCTGGTGGAGAAGTCGAATAGCTAGAGACCCTGTGGCGCGAAGGCGGGTGAGGCAAC
Source organism: uncultured Coriobacteriaceae bacterium (assembly GCA_902766835.1). GTDB lineage: Bacteria > Actinomycetota > Coriobacteriia > Coriobacteriales > Atopobiaceae > UBA1367. The sequence goes on from CACXFC010000276.1 coordinate 17,201, forward strand.
ATGCCAAGTCAAGACAACATTCTCCACCGGATAGCCGCTCATGCGCGCGAGCGTGTGCGCCTGCTGCGCGAGCAGGGAGCTGAGGCCGAGATCGTCGAGCGCGCGCGTGCGGCTGCGTGCGATGCCGGGGCCCTTCCCTTCGAGGAGGCCCTGCGTGTGCCCGGTATGTCATTCATCTGCGAGTGCAAGAAGGCAAGCCCCAGCAAGGGACTGATTGCGCCCGACTTTGACCCGGTTGCCATTGCGCGTGAGTATGAGGCGGCTGGTGCCGCGGCCATTAGCTGCCTCACCGAGCCGCGCTGGTTTCAGGGCAGCGACGCCTACTTGGCCGATGTGTCGGCAGCTGTGGGGGTACCCGTCTTGCGCAAGGACTTCGTGGTCGACGAGCTTATGGTCTACCAGGCAAAATGCCTGGGAGCCCAGGCGGTGCTGCTCATCTGCTCGATTCTTGATGACGAGCTGCTTGGGCGGCTGGTGTCGCTTTGTCACGAACTAGGCATGAGCGCGCTTGTTGAGGCCTATGAGCCCGACGAGGTTCCCCGCGCGCTGGCCGCTGGCGCGCGCGTTGTGGGCGTCAACAATCGCGACCTGCGCACCTTTACCGTCGACTTCGGACGCAGCATAGAGCTGCGCAAGCTGGTTGGCCCCGAGCGGGTCTTTGTCAGCGAGTCGGGCGTGCAGACGCGCGAGGACATCGTGCGTCTGGAAGAGGCCGGGGTCGATGCGGCGCTGATAGGGGAGACCCTCATGAGGCAGTCCGACAAGCGCGCCGCGCTTGATGAGCTGAGGGGGCTGTCATGAGGGCGCTACTTTCGCGACGCCAGAGCGAAGCTCACGCGCTGCTCGCAACCGATGGGCCGACGCACATCAAGCTTTGTGGCATGTCGCGCGAGCAGGACATAAGGGCGTGCAACCTCGTGCGGCCAGACTTGGTGGGCTTCATCGTCGACTTCCCCAAATCGCACCGGTCGGTTTCGCCTGAGCGAGCAGGCAAGCTTGCCGTGCGGCTCGATGAGGGAATCTATCCCGTGGGCGTGTTTGTGGACGCGGATCCTGGCCTCGTCGTGCGGATGGCAAGCGATGACACCATTAGCCTGGCGCAGCTTCATGGCCATGAGGATGAGGCGTATATCGCCGAGCTGCGCACGCATACGGACGTGGGAATCATCCAGGCCTTTCGGGTGCAGTCGGCAGCCGATGTGGGGCGCGCGCAGCGCTCGTCCGCTGACCTGGTCCTGCTCGACGCGGGGCAGGGGTCGGGCAAGACCTTCGACTGGGCGCTGCTGACGGGCATCAAGCGGCCCTATCTGCTGGCAGGAGGCCTAGGGCCAGACAATGTGGCGCAGGCGATTGCGGCGCTGAGCCCATGGGGCGTGGACATGTCCAGTGGCGTGGAGACCGATCGGCTGAAAGATGAGGACAAGATGGCGGCCGCGGTGGCCGCCGTGCGGAATGTGAGCGGTTGATACCAGACCCGGCCGCGCACTCGACGGCAAGCTGACTGACAGAGGAGTGCTTGACCTGCAGTTTTGCAAGGCAAGCGAAATTCGGGATCGTCGAGTGCGCGGGTGGGGTGGGTATCCAAGTCGAGAAAGGAGCAGATAATGGCCAATTCGCCAACCTCACGTGGCCGTTTTGGGATTCATGGGGGCCAGTACATACCCGAAACGCTGATGAATGCGGTCATTGAGCTGGAGGAAGCCTACGACCGCTACAAGGATGACCCCGCATTCAATGCGGAGCTGACTGAGCTGTTCAACGGCTATGCCGGCCGCCCGAGCCTGCTCTACTTCGCAGCCAACATGACGGTTGACCTTGGGGGTGCCAAGGTGTACCTCAAGCGCGAGGACCTCAACCACACAGGCGCGCACAAGATCAACAACGTCCTCGGGCAGGCCCTGCTGGCCAAGCGCATGGGCAAGACCCGTCTGATTGCCGAGACGGGCGCCGGCCAGCATGGCGTGGCAACGGCGACGGCGGCAGCCCTCATGGGCATGGAGTGCGTGGTCTACATGGGCGTGGAGGACATGGAGCGCCAGGCGCTCAACGTGTACCGCATGCGCCTGCTGGGGGCGGAGGTGCGTGGCGTATCCGCAGGTACGGGTACCCTCAAGGATGCCGTGAGCGAGACCTTCCGCGAGTGGACCAACCGAATCGACGACACCCACTACTGCCTGGGCTCCGTCATGGGCCCGCATCCGTTCCCCACCATCGTGCGCGACTTCCAGGCGGTCATCAGCCGTGAGGCCCGCGCGCAGTGCCTTGCGGCTGAGGGAAAGCTGCCCGATGCGGTGCTGGCCTGCGTGGGAGGTGGGTCCAATGCCATCGGTAGCTTCTACCATTTCATCGGTGACGAGGGCGTGCGCCTGATAGGGTGCGAGGCGGCTGGGCGCGGCATCGACACCTGGGAGACTGCGGCCACGATGAACACCGGCAAGCTGGGCATCTTCCATGGCATGAAGAGCTACTTCTGCCAGGACGAGTACGGCCAGATTGCCCCAGTCTATTCTATTAGCGCCGGTCTGGACTACCCGGGCGTGGGCCCCGAGCACGCGATGCTGCACGATAGTGGCCGCGCGGAGTACGTGCCGGTGACTGACGACGAGGCCGTGGACGCCTTCGAATACCTGAGCCGCACCGAGGGCGTGATACCTGCCATCGAGAGCGCCCACGCGGTGGCCCATGCCATCAAGCTTGCACCAACCATGCGTCCCGACCAGGTGATTATCGTGACGCTTTCCGGCCGTGGCGACAAAGACGTGGCCGCCATCGCCCGTTATCGTGGGGAGGACCTTCATGAGTAGCATTAGGCAGGCCTTTGCCCAGAGCCCCAACGGCAAGGCCTTCATTCCGTTCGTCACTGTGGGCGACCCGACCATCGCGGTGACCGAGCAGCTGGTCAAGGCCATGGCAGGGGCGGGCGCCGACCTCATTGAGTTGGGGGTTCCGTTCTCTGATCCCACGGCCGAGGGTCCGGTCATCCAGGATGCCAACATCCGGGCTCTGTGCAACCACGTGACCACCGACGACGTCTTCAACATGGTGGCTCGCCTTCGTGCTGGCGGTTGCACTGTGCCGATGGTGATCATGACTTACGCCAACGTGGTCTTCTCCTATGGTATCGAGCGTTTTGCGCAGCGCGAGCGCGAGGTGGGCTTGGCGGGCGTGATCCTGCCCGATGTGCCGCACGAGGAGAAGGCGGAATTCTCTGAGGTGTTTGCGGCACAGGGGCTTGATGTGGTGAGCCTGATTGCCCCCACCTCCTACGAGCGCATTCGCACCATCGCTGCCGATGCAACCGGGTTCGTGTACATCGTGAGTTCGCTGGGTGTGACCGGCGTGCGCAGCGAGATTACCAGCGACATTCCCGGCATGGTGAAACTCATCCACGAGGCCAACCCGCACATCCCCTGTGCCGTGGGCTTTGGTATCTCGACGCCCGAGCAGGCGGCGCACATGGCGGTGGTCTCCGACGGTGCGATCGTGGGTAGCGCCATTGTGCGCATGATTGGCGAGTTGGGGGAGGGCTGTGTCGAGCCCGTGGCGGCCTACGTGCGTAAGATGGCAGAAGCCGTGCACAGAGTATAAGCCTCCTGTCCTTTTCGTATGCTACCCAGCAGACATGCCCAAATGAAACATATTTCATTTTGGGCATGTCTGCTTTGAGTAATTCGATAGAATGGTCTGGTGCGAGCTGAAAGGATTCCCATGAACACCATCGAGCTTATGGACGGTAGCGTCTCGTCCTTCTCCAAGACCGACCGTGCCATCTATGAGGCGATTCGCAAGTTTCCTGACACCTTTGCCACGTCGAGCGTCACGCAGCTCTCCCTGTCGGCGGGCTTCAGCAAGCCGGCGCTCACACGTTTTGCCCAGCGCTTGGGCTTTAGCGGCTTTGTGGAGTTCCAGTTCCAGTTTGCGCAGGACTTGGAGCAGGCGCGTGCGCGCACCGATGCCCCGACCAGCGCCGAGGTGTACGGTAGCCTGCTCAAGGCAGTGGAGGAGCGCCTGGACCGCAGTCAGCTGAGAGGCCTTATCGACCGTATGCGCACGAGCAGGCATACGTACCTGATGGGTTACAACCTCTCGCGCATACCCGCCGAGGAGCTCAACATCGCCTTGCAGTTTCATGCTGACATCGCCGCGTCATCCCCGCAGAATGATGTCATGCAGCACTTCATGCCTGACGACCTGCTCATCGTGTACTCCGCCGTGGGTGGTGACTCGTACAAGGGCCTTCTCCACGAATTCAAGATCGGTCGCAACACCAAGCCCTACATGGTACTCGTCACCACCAATTCCAAGCATCCGCTCAGGCGTCACTTCGACGAGGTCATCGCTCTCCCCTCGGCAACGATAACATCGGGCAGCCGGACGGTGCTGGCGGATACCTTTGCGTTCCTGATGTTCAACGACGTGCTGGTCGCGTTGCTGCCAGCTGCGTCCTAGACAGCCAATCAAACATAGAACAAACCAAATGAAACAAATTTGAGATTCATACTTGAAACATAGTTCAGAATTACCTATACTGGTTCTCGAAAAGAGGGAAGCGCTCCCAAAGTGATGCCGGGCGCTCGGCCAAGCGCCCGGCATATCAAAGAACGTACTTTGGAAGGAAGGGAACCATGGACCAGCTCACCGAGAAGCTTACGGTCATCTCAGGCAAGATTGCCCAGAATCGCGTCATCCAGATCATCAGCCATGCCTTCATGATGCTGCTGCCCATCACCATGCTCGGCTCGTTCGCCGCGCTGTTCAAGGGCATTGGCATTGAGGCCTA
>CACXFC010000277.1 GCA_902766835.1 uncultured Coriobacteriaceae bacterium
CATGGCACAGGGTACTGTTAAGTGGTTCAACCCCGACAAGGGCTACGGCTTCATCTCTCGCGAGGATGGCGACGACCTGTTCGTTCATTACAGCGAGATCCAGATGGATGGCTTCAAGACTCTGGACGAGGGCCAGGCCGTTGAGTTCGAGATCACCACGGGCCAGAATGGCAAGCTTCAGGCTTCCGCCGTTCGCAAGATCTAAGTAAGCTTCCATAAGTAGCTGAGGGAGGGTCGCACAGACGTGCGGCCCTCTTTTTGTGTGGCGAGCCAACAAAGGCGGGGCAACGTGCGCTCGCGTGCCGATGGGAAGGCACCCCATTGGCACGCCACGGCTTCCGACAATCTGCGAGGGGCAATTAAGGGACACGCCCTTTTTTGCCCCGCGGGGCAAAAAAGGGCGTGTCCCTTAATTGCCCCTCGCATACCACTGCATTTCAAAAGGGTATCGCCCCTTTGAAATGGGGGCCTGCGGTCCCACTCGTATAGAATGGGTGCGACCGATACGAGGCGGGCTGGTATACCAGCCCGCGAAGAAGGGTGAACAAGATGGACAAGCAGCTTGCAAGCCGCATAGATGCATATGTCGACGAGGTCTGGGAGGATGCGGTCGAAGACATCCGCTCCCTAGTGCGCATTCGCTCGGTGGAGGACACCTCGCAGGCGTGCGCGGGAATGCCCTGGGGCTCGGCCAACTACGAGGCGCTGACGCAGGCCCTTGCCATTGCCAGCCGCCTGGGGCTCGAGGCACACGACTGCGAGGGGTATCTGGGCTATGCCGACCTTGCCGGTGCGTCTGATGTGCAGGTGGCGACCATCGCTCACTCCGATGTGGTGCCCGAGGGCCTGGGCTGGACGGTGGACCCCTTCGACATCACGCGCCGCGAGGGCTATCTGCTGGGCCGCGGCGTCATCGACGACAAGGGACCGCTGGTGCTTTCGCTCTATGCAGCCCACTTCTTCGTGCGCGAGGTGCAGCGCACCGGAAAGCCGCTGCCCTACACCCTGCGTTGCCTGGTGGGAAGCTGCGAGGAGACCACGATGGCTGACGTGGACTACTACCTCGAGCACTACGACGCCCCGGCGTTCTGCTTCACGCCCGATGCCGACTTCCCCCTCATCTGCGGCGAGAAGGGCATCTTCCATGGCCAGTTCGTCACGAAGGAGCCGGTGGCGGGCCCCACGGCCGCGCTGCTCTCCATGGATGCGGGCACGGTTGCCAACGCCATACCTGGGCTGGCGGGCGCCGTGGTGAGCCGCGACGCTGCTGACTTCTTGCTGTCGCGCTGCACCAAGGGCATCGAGTCCGAGGAGCTCGATGACGGCAGCGTGCGCGTCACGGCCCATGGCGTGGGCGGACATGCGGCATTCCCCGAGGGCACCGAAAACGCCATCGGCAAGCTGGTCCGGCTCATGCTTTCGGAAAACTCCTGGTGGCAGGACGCGTCGCTTCTCTCGTTTTTGCAGATGGTGGAGAAGCTCACGCGCACCAGTGATGGCAGCGCCCTGGGCATTGACGCGCGCGACGACGTGTTTGGCGCGCTGACGCTCAATGCCGGCGTGGTGCGCACCCGTCCCGACGGCACGTGCACCATCACGGTTGACGTGCGCTATCCCAGCTCTGTCACCAGCGACAGGCTCGTGGAGACCTTCAACGCGCTCGCCGCGAAGCACAGCTGCGTCTTTACGCACACCATGGCCAAGGAACCCTTCTACATGGACCCCGAGCTGCCGGCAATAAAGACGCTGCTCGACACGTACCGCGAGTACAGCGGCGATGCCGATGCCGAGGCCTTCGTCATTGGCGGGGGAACCTACGCGCGCCACTTCCCGCGTGCCTGCGCATTTGGCCCGCACAACCCGGCGGTCAAAGACCCCGCGTGGGTGGGCAGCGAGCACGGTCCCGACGAGGGCGTCTCGGAAGAGGTGCTGCGCCAGGGCCTCAGGATCTACATCATGTCCATCGCCCGCCTGATGGAGCTCGACCTGGCCTAACAGAGCGAAACCGCATCAACGCGCGCCGGGGGCGTACCCCTTTCCGCACACCCGTGAGCCCTGGGGCCTGTTTCCGCACATGCGCGTGCCTTGGGGTCGGTTCTC
>CACXFC010000278.1 GCA_902766835.1 uncultured Coriobacteriaceae bacterium
ATCGGCAATACCACAACGGCAACGGCCTTGGCGTGCGCCTTCACAGGGATGGGGCCAGAGCGCCTTGCGGGGCGTGGGGCCGGGCTCTCTGACCAAGGTCTCTCCCGCAAGGTGAAGGTGATACGCAGGGCTCTAGAGGTCAATGCGCCGGATGTGCACGATCCGCTGGGCGTACTCGCCAGCCTGGGCGGCTTTGACATTGCTGGGATGTGCGGCATGTTCTTGGGAGGTGCCTTGCACCGCGTTCCCATCGTGGCCGATGGCGTCATCAGTACGGTTGCCGCCTACTGTGCATATCGGTTACGACCGGAATGCCGGCAGGCGATCCTTACCTCCCATCGCTCGTCGGAACCTGCAGCCTCTGAGCTCTTGCGACTGCTTGACCTGCATCCACCCATTGATGCCAGAATGCATCTGGGTGAGGGGACGGGTGCGGCCTGTCTGATGCCCCTTCTTGACATGGCGCTCTCGCTCTATAGCACCGGGACCACCTTTGTCGACTGCGGCATGGAGCCTTACGAGGTGAGAAGTCGATGAGGCTGCTGATGATGCGCCACGGGTCCACTGCGGGTAACGCGACACATCGCTACGTCGGGCGGCAGACCAATGAGCCGATGAGCGAAGAGGGGCGGGCAGCGTGTCTCCGTGCGGGCATCCGGCCCTCGGTAGATGTCGTGTATGTGAGCCCTCTGCTTCGGGCTCGACAGACTGCACAGCTCTGCTTTCCTTGCGCGCGTATTTGCCCCGTGCTCGGTCTTGAGGAATACGACTTTGGCATCTTCGAGGGCAAAAACCATCGCGACATGGAGCACGATCAGGCGTATCGTGCCTGGGTTGACGGCGGCTGTGTCGGGAGGTGCCCTGGGGGAGAGTCGCGTGCGGAGTTTGTGGCGCGCTCGAATGCGGCGCTTGCGTCCTTGTTGCTGAGTGCTGCTGCGCGCGATGAGCATGAGGTCACTGTGGTGGCGCACGGAGGCACCATCATGGCCGCCTTCTCTACGTTTGCGCATGACGCGCTTGGTACCGTCATGCCTGGCACCGATGACTACTTTGCCTGGCAGGTGAGGACCTGCGAAGGCTATGTGGCGACAGTCTCGATCGATGGAGACCGTATACGCCTGCTAGATGCCGAGCGCTTTGAGCGCTTACCTGCCTGGCCTCGCTAATTGTCCGTCTTGCGTGGTCGATGCATGATGCGCAGGGCGATGACCGTGCCGACGGCAGCAGTGACGAGGGCGGCGATTGGCAGCACTGCTCCTGGTCCATCGGATTTGCCGGCAACGGGTTCGGTGCTCGATGAATCGAAGGTGAGGGTGTATTCGATCTCGTGGGGTTGGCTCATTGCGGTGGTGTCTCCCACGACGGCAAAGGGCTCGTCAAAGGCGAGGACGGGAATCTCAAAGACGGAGTTGCCCTCGTCGTTCACAGGTGTGTAAGTTGTGCCTTCGACAAGCATGTAGTCGTAGTTGGGGCTGGACCATTCGAGGCGTGCGGTCGCCTTTCCGTCGTGGACGGTCACGCGTGTGGGAGAATTCACGCTTGCACGGCCACTGCCGCCTTCTAGAGTGACGTCCATAAGGTAGTCACCATCAGCAAGCGTAGAGGCGGTCGTCTCCGCGGCATAGGCATTGGCTGCGAGATGCGGTGCAGACGTAAAGCAGAATGCGAACACGATTGCTATGGATGCCATGAGCAAGGCTCCGTACCGCAGGCACGTTCTTCCCGGATTATTCTGGTGTCTCATCTCCGTCTCCTTTCAGCAGCACGATGAGTCTTGGGGTTTGATGCGTACGGGGATACCGCAGACCATACGCACCACCTCATCGGCAGACTCGGCAAGAAGCGTGCACGTGCGTCCGACGAGCTCTCGCCAGGCACGCCCCTTGGCATCGATAGGCACGATGCCGAGACCAACCTCACGACAGACGACAACCTCCTTTGCGGCCAGCTGTCCCACAAGCACTTCATCGGGTGTCCTGTTGCGGAGCAGTTCGTCCAGACCGTACAGGACAGGAGCTGACGAGGCGGGGTCTCCATCGATTTGCTTGTCGGCATAGCCAAGGCCATATACGTATGCGCGCTTTCCCGAGGCGATGCCTCCCAGCACAAGGATCATGGCTCACACCAGCCTTCCCACAATGACGATGCATGTGAGCATCGCAAGTTCGGCAACCTGCAGATAGAACCCGGCAAGGTCCCCGTTCATGCCGCCATAGCTGCTATCGGCGAGTCTCTTTGTGGCCACGAGTGCTGCAACGGCAGACGCGATTGCTGTTAGGGCCACTGCTAAGCCTTGGCTTGCCATCAGCATAAAAGCCGCTGCACCGAGCAGTGCCAGAACGATGCGAACTCCGTTGGCACGATCTGTCGCGCCCTCCGAGGCATACATACCGTCCTTGCGTGCTGCCTTGAACGTGACCGTCGCATAGCCGCTGAGGCAGCGGCAGATGACAGGCACGCAGGCAAGGGCAACAAGCTGCTGCGTGCTGACCTCGCTCGCCAGTGCGAGATAGGCTATTAGGTAGCAGCAGACTCCGATGATTGCAAAGGCCCCCACGTGCGGATCGTGCAGGATTTCGCACCTGCGCGCCGGGTCGGCATGGCTTGATTGGGCGTCCATCACGTCGGCAAAGCCGTCCATGTGGATGCCTCCGGAGACGACGATGGGAAGCAGGGTGAGCCCGGCGCCGAGTGGGAGAGGTCCGAGCCCAAGGGCGGCGCTCGTATGTCCCCAGGCGATAAGCAGCATGCCGATAAGTGCGCCTACCAGCGGAAACGCTGCCATCATGTAACGCATGTTGTGCGTGCTCCAGGTGACTTGGGGCATGGGGACGGCTGAGAAGCACGAGAAGGCCATGATGATTGAGCGGATGATGGTCATGCGCGCGTTCCCTTCACGACAAGGGGGATGCCGGCGGTGACCTCAACCACAAGGTCGAAGCGAGCTGCCAGCCGACAGCAAAGCTCACCAACTAGCTGAATCCACGTCAACGTTGCCGGGTAGGGCGATATGCCCTCGCTGCCCACCTCGTTGCCGACTACCACCACGTGATCGTAATGATCGGCGAGCGCTATAACCTCACGTTCCAGCCTATCGAGCGTGGTAGAGGGGTCGGCCATGCTGCCGTCATAGGCAAAGAGCGCGTTTGCGGCGAGGTTACCCAGGTCCTCAAGAAGCGCGACGCTTCCTGTCTCGGTGGCACATGCCTGCATTGCAAGCGAGCGCGGGCACTCGATGGTCGTGAAGCCTCGGCCTTGACGTTGCCTGCGGTGCCGTGCGATGCGGCTTTGCGCCTCGGGGCTTGCGCTCTCCATGGTGGCGAGATAGGTCCTTGTGGGAGAGAGGCTGCAGGCGAGGTCTTCCGCAAAGGCGGACTTTCCACTGCCAGAGCCGCCGACGACGAGGGCCTTCATCATGCGTTCCCATCTTGCGAAGGGACATCCTCCGCCGTGGCGGTACGAGTCTCGTCTTGGCCGGTTAGCTCTTGTGGCAGGCGTGCGAGGTCAGCCAAAAGGGGAAAGCGCTCACGCGCGATTTGGACACCCTTGTCTCCCTCATGGAGCCTCGTGCACTGCGAGCAGTCCTTGATGCCACTTGTGGTGTAGGAGTAGTCGCCCCCGCAGCGTGGTCCCAGCGCGTAGAGCGGGCAGTAGCAGAAAAGGCAGTTGAACGAGTTGGGGTCGACGCCCTCGTGGCATGGGAAGTACGCGCAGCTCACATTGCGGAAGAAGCTCGAGCTGTTGTTTTGGGGTGATGCTGCGTCCATCTGATGGGGTGCTTTCTGTGTGGGTTCAACGTACGGTCGCGATTGTACCAAACGCGCGACGGCGTCCTGCCAATCGCATGAACTGTCGCATCAGCTCCTAAAGAATCCGCCTGAGGCCGGGGATCCTGTCGGCCGCCTCGACGAGCGCCACGGCACCGGCGAGCGTCGCCCCGATCACCACAAGCTCAAAGATAACGGGCGGGAGTTGCTCGTAGGGCATCCACCACAGGCGACGATAGAAGATGATGAGGATGAGCGGGTGGAAGAGGTAGATTCCCAGGCTGTGCTTCGAGGCATAGGCCAGAACGGCTGGAGCGGGCCTTCCCTGCAGGTAGCGCTTGGCCGCCACAAACAGCAGCAATGCCCAGGGGGCCACGAGCGGGCACTCCGGAACGACGAGCCATTTGGGGTAGGAGTGCTGCCACACCACGATCGCCGCGATGGCAATCATCCCAGCCACGAGCGCCGCAAGGCCCATAACGGTCAATCGCCCGTCCAGACGCAGGTGCTGATGCGCGTAGGTGCCGAGCAGATAGTAGAAGAGTGACGAGGTCACCCATACAAAGGTCGCAATGCCCGCTCCAGTGGCAGCGTTGATGGTGGGGATGACGAGCGTGGGCACCGCCAGCACTAGCAGCGTCGTACGCTGCAGCGCCTGTGACGCATGGCGCACGTACAGCTGGAGGATCGGCGTCAGCAGGTAGAGGCCTATGAGCGCATAGATGTACCACAGGTGGTCCCACGACCCCTTTGTGAAGGCGAAACCCAGACCGTCGATGATGGCATCCAGAGTGATGGCCCGTGCGCTCATGCACGTGTACACGGGGCAGAAGACAAGCAGCACCGCAGCCATGCGCGCCACGTAGCGGCCGACCTTCTCCCAGCTCACGTTGCGCTTTGGGTCAAGGAGCAGGGCGCCGGTAATCATGAGGAACAGGGGCACCGCCCAACGGGTAAACACGAGCTGCAGCTCGGTCCAGGTCAGCACGAGCAGCACGCCCAACTCGTCCACGCTGTGGTCGGTCAGCATCTTGTTGAACACATGCAAGACCACCACGGCGATGGTAGCAGCTCCGCGCAGCCAGTCGAAGTAGGTGATGCGGGTGGACGACGGATTTCTCGATGCCTTTGTGGGCCGTTGAGCTGTCACGGTTCCTCCTCATTGCACGCTGCCAGCGATGGCGCCTATGCGGGTAGCGCTCCGCCCGTCGCGCCGCTGCGCCTCTCCTCGATCAGGGCGATGGCAAGCTCGGCAAAGGCAAGGCCCACGGTGGCTACGGACCAAAAGATGTCTGCGAACGTAAGGGTTACGGCCGCCATGATTACCTCCTTGCATATCCGTTCTTGTTCCTTGTCCCTTAGCGTACTCGTTTTGCTCGGTTTTGCACGTGCTGCGTAAAAGGCGTGACACTTGGACGCAAATCTTGAATCGCACCTGCGTACAGTGCTAACGTATGCGTGTTTGTTCCAAACAGTAAGGAGACCCGATGTCCGGACACTCTAAGTGGGCAACCACCAAGCACAAGAAGGCAGCCATCGACGCAAAGCGTTCGTCGCTGTTCTCGAAGCTCTCTCGTAACATCACCGTCGCCGCCAAGGTCGGCGGGGATCCCAACCCCGACAACAACGCCTCGCTCGCCGCTGCCGTCCAGCGCGCCCGCATGGTCTCGATGCCCAATGCCAAGATCAAGGCAGCCATCGACAAGGCCTTTGGCTCTGGTGCCGACGCCGCCAACTACGTCGAGATCTCCTACGAGGGCTATGGTCCTGCTGGCGTGGCCTTCTACGTCGAGTGCCTGACCGACAACAAGAACCGTACCGCCGCCGACGTGCGCTCCGCCTTCACCCATGCAGGCGGCAGCCTTGGTACCAGCGGCTCGGTTGCCTTCCAGTTCGAGCGCAAGGGCTCCATCGCCGTCGAGAAGGTCATCAAGAGCGACGACAAGAAGATTCCCGATCGCGAGAACGCCGTTGACGAGGACGAGTTCATGCTCGCCGTTGCCGAGGCTGGTGGCGACGACTACGAGGACGCCGGCGACGAGTGGATCGTCTGGACTGCCTACGACAACATGCAGGCCGTTCAGAAGGGCCTTGAGGAGCAGGGCATCGAGGTCAAGGGTTCCGAGCTCACCCGCGTTCCCACCACGCCCACCACGGTCAGCGTGACCGACGCCAAGAAGGTCCAGCGTCTGGCCGACCGTCTTGACGACCTCGAGGACGTGCAGAACGTGTACAACACCATGGATGTCACCGACGAGATTGCCGCTGCCCTCGAGGAGGAGTAGTCGGCCCTCAGGTCATCTGTAATATTTGCGCGGGGCGGTAGTCATGTGGCTACCGTCCCGCGTTTGGCAATAATGCTTTTGACCAAGTTTGACAACGGGAGCTGGGGGCAATTGGGGGACGCGCCCCTTTTTGTCCCACGGGGCAAAAAGGGGCGCGTCCCCCAATTGCCCCACCTGAAGCGTGTGCTTGGGCGTAGCCCAGGCAGTCGAAAGGAATGCGATGGCAGGAAGAGTCGCCGTTATTGGTGCCGGCACCTTTGGCACCACCATGGCATGGATGCTTCAGCAGAACGGGCTTGACGTAAGCCTGTGGTGCTATGAGGACAGCGCCGCCCAACAGGCAGCGCGCACGGGGCACAACCCGCTTCACATGAGCGAGCTCGACATCTCGGGTGCCGTGGTCTCCTCGAGCATGGAGGAGGTCCTCGCGGGCGCCTCGTCGGCCATCGTCGCCACGCCCTCGTTTGCGGTGGCATCGGTTGCCAACCAGATTGCCGCGCATATTGCCGACGGTGCCCCGGTCATGCTGCTCTCCAAGGGTCTGACGAGCGAGGGCGGCTATCTGTACGAGGCCGTGGGCAACGAGCTGGGCGACGTGGACAGGGTGGCCGTGCTCTCGGGCCCCAACCATGCCGAGGAGCTTGCCTGCGGGCAGTTCTCCGGTGCGGTGGTGGCCAGCACCTCCACGGGCACCGCGAGCTTCTTCCAGCGCCTGGTGTCGGGCTCGTTCTTCCGCCTGTACACCTCCGAGGACCCCAAGGGCACCAGCATCTGTGGTGCCGCCAAGAACGTGGTGGCCATTGCCTGCGGCATGGCGCGCGGCCTGGAGCTTGGGTCCAACACGCAGTCGCTGCTCATGACGCGCGGCCTGGCCGAAATCAGCCGTCTGGTGGTTGCCAGTGGCGGTGACCAGCGCACCTGCATGGGCCTTGCGGGCGTGGGCGACCTCGACGTGACGTGCCATTCCGTGCATTCGCGCAACGGCATGTATGGCGAGACCTTCGCGCGCACGGGCATCAGCGTTGCCGACTACGAGCGCGAGCGTAGGGCAGTGGTTGAGGGCGCCCATGCCATCGAGCCGCTGCTGGCCCGTGCCAAGCAGCTGGATGTTGAGATGCCGCTGGTGCGCACGGTGGGCGAGCTGATCCATGGCGCCTATGACATCGACCGAGCGGTCGACCTGCTGACGGGGCGCCGCCTGAAGGCGGAGTTTGGCTAGGGACGGAGGCTCGTATGGACGATTTCGAGCGCCTGCGCCGGGGCGGATACAGGGCAGACGCCTCCTCGAAGGCATCGATGCAGGAGGCTGAGGAACTCTCTCGCAACAACTTCCAGCCTGATGCGCTGGCCAAGGCCCTGGAGCAGGAACAGGCCGAGCTTGAGGCCGAGCGGCGCGCGCGGGCTCGTGCGGCGCGGCGCGAGGCCCACAATGCCCGCAGGGCGCAGGCGCCATCCGCCCGCCCCGACCGCGACCTCGGCAATCGCGAGGTCGTGCATCGAAGTGCCACGCAGCGGCAGGAAGGCCCCTCGGGCGGCGCGGTGGTCAGCAAGCGCAGCGGGCTGGGCGTTGCCGTGCGGCGCATGTTGCGCGAGGAGGGCAGCGACCAGCGCAAGCGCGAGCGCGCCGTTGCACGGGAGCGCAGGCGCTCCGAGCGCGCACAGCGCAAGCAGACGCGCGGACCCAGGCGTGGCCCGCATCCGCTGATCGTGTTCCTCGTGGCGCTCTTCGCGCTGTACATGGTGGTGTGCGCCCCCATAGACCGCGCCATCTCGTTCACCCATGAGGAGCGCTCCGGCCTTTCGAAGGAACTGTCCTGGCACGTGCCGGGCATGCCCTATTACGTGCTGGCGCTTGGTTCCGATGCCCGCGAGGGCGAGACGGCCTCGCGTACCGATACGATGATCCTCGTGAGGGTCGACCCGCTTGGCGGCAAGCTCACGATGCTCTCCATCCCGCGCGACACCAAGGTCGAGCTGGAGGGCTACGGAACGCAGAAGATCAATGCGGCCTACTACTTTGGCGGTGTCAGCGGTGCCGTGCGCGCGGTGCACAAGCTTACCGGGGCACCCATCTCGCATGCCGCAATCGTGCGCTTCGACGGCATCGAGAGTCTCGTCGACTACCTGGGCGGCGTCACGGTTGATGTGCCCGTTGAGGTGAATGACCCGTATTACACGGGGCTTCAGCTGCCCGCTGGCCCCCAGGAGATGGACGGGCACACCGCGCTGTTGTTCTCGCGCGTGCGCCATGGCTTCGACCTGGGCGACTATCAGCGGCAAAAGGACCAGCGCATCCTCATCGAGGCGCTCATGCACAAGGTCCTGTCGCAACCGCTCTGGAAGATGCCCGGGCTCGTGGGGCACATGGGCGGCATGGTGGGCACCAGCATGCGCATGTACTCCATCCTTCCACTGATGCTGCGGCTCAAGATGGGGGAGCCCACCATCTATCAGGCAACGGTGCCTTCCACCACGGCCATGATCGACGGCGTGAGCTACGTGGTTGCCGACGACGCGGCGCTCGCGCAGATGATGGACGTGATCGACGCCGGCGGCGACCCCGCGAGCATGGGGTAGTGCAGCGCACGCCTATGCTATGCAGGTTGCTCCCATCGCAAGTAAGGGGCAATTAAGGGACACGCCCTTTTTTGCCCCGCGGGGCAAAAAAGGGCGTGTCCCTTAATTGCCCCTTCGGGATGCTCCCATCGTATAGCCCGGCACCTCCGCCGTTCTTGTCGGATGATTGCGCTATCCTGTTGTCAAACGTTGCTCGCCCCGGTAGGGGCGGTTGATTGGGAGGCACACCTATGGGTCGGTTTAAGCGGTTCTGCCTTATCGTGTTCGGACTTGCCGGGACACTCTGCCTGGTGGCACTGGCCCTTCCCTGGATTGGGCCCTACACGCGCGAGGCAGCCTCGCTCTTGAACAATAGCTACTACGTTGCGTTCGTGCTCGGGGCCTTTGTCATCACCATGATCGGACTCCTGATCACGCTGCTGCGCGGCTTGCTCTCGCCTGCCAAGCGCAAGGTCGTGACCATCGACAAGACCGGTGGCGACAAGATCACCGTTACCACCGCTGCCATCTCGTCGCAGGCGACCCACGTGGTCGAGGATCGCGGGCGCTTCATTGCCGAGAAGGTGCAGGTTGAGACCAAGCGCGGTGGAGACGTGTCGGTGCACGTGCGGGTCAAGCCCCGTCACGTGGTGAGCGTGGTGGATGAGGGTCGCCACCTTCACGACGAGCTTGCCGGTGGTCTGGCCACCATCTGCGGCGACAAGGTCCGCCACATCAACCTTGAGTTCGTGGAGGCGGAAGCCCCCGAACCGGCGCAGGACGTGCACATCGAGAACCTCGAGATTCCCGCGTCGGTGTACGAGCGCGCGGCAAAGCTCGAGGCGGCGCCGGCAGGCGGTTACGGGCAGCTGACAGGGTCGGTGGACGAGGCCCCCACCAGCACGTCTGATACGGCGGCCGATGCAAATGCAACCGAAGGTGAGGAGGCATAAGCCATGACCAAGGCAAAGGGACCTGTGACGCATATCGAGCAAGAGCAGGTTGTTGAGGCACCCGAGCAGACGCCGTCCCCATCCGACGAGGCTCAGGTCGCACAGTCGGCAGAGCATGCTGAGGCGTCTCCCGAGCATCAAGCCAAGTCGTTTGACGTGGAGGCCAAGGCGGCAGACCTGCTTGCCGGGCACAAGCATGCGGTGCTGGGAGGGTTGGCTGGCCTGCTCGTTGCCTGCATGATGTTTGTGATTGGCTTTTGGAGGACCATGCTTGTCGTGCTCCTGATATTTGTAGGCGTGGCCATAGGGCAGCTTGTCGACGGCGACCCCAAGATCATCAACGCCATCCGCGACCTCATAGAGTCGTTGCGTGGCACCGAGCAATAACAACGTATGACCAACGAAGCGGAAAGGAAGAAGACCATGAGCACAGCAGACGAGGCCAAGCAGTTCGAGACGGCCGTTGAAGAGGACGCTCCGAAGATCGAGGCACAGATCGAGGGCTCCGAGATTGCAACCGAGGCCACCGAAGAGGACGACGGCCTTGGCATCGACGCCACCTACGATGACGACGTCGACGAGTCCGAGGATTCCCTCACCTTCTCCAACGGGGTCATCGAGAAGATCGTGGCCCTGGCCATGCGTGACGTTCCCGGCGTGGTGGGCATGAAGGGTGGCTTCATCAACCGCGTGCAGGACGCCTTTGGTGTGCGCGACGCGCGCAGGGGCGTAACCGTCGAAGTCACGCCCGAGAGCGCCGTGCGCGTCAACCTGGCTGTCTTCATCGCCTATGGCACCTATGCCCCGCAGGTGTTTGAGGACGTCAAGCATGCCGTGGTCGATGCCATCTCCGGCATGACGGGCCTTGAGGTTGCGGGTGTCAACCTGCGCATCGAGGACGTCCTGACCGAGGAGGAGATCGAGGAGCGCACGCCCAAGCAGGTTCCCGCCGAGGAAGCCTCCGAGCAGCTGCCCGAGGCTGACGGGGCCGACGTTCCCACCGAGGCCTCAGAGGTCGACGAGGCCGAAGAGCTCGCCGCCGAAGAGGCTGCAGAGTAGGGAAGATGACCATACGGGGTGCCGTTGCCACGCAAGCTGGGCGTCTGGTGCACTGGGGGCTGAGGACGGCGCTACACAGAAGCGCTTCTCAGCTCCCGGGTCGCGTTGCCTTGGCAATCGATCCGCAGCTCATAGGGCATCTGCGCGCCAAGGCGGTGAAGGGTTCAGTCGTCGTCTGCGGAACCAACGGCAAGACCACCACAACCAATGTGCTCGCGGCTTCGCTTGAGGCTGCAGGCTATGACGTGCTGTGCAACCGCGAGGGTGCCAACATGGTGGCGGGCGTTGCCTCGGCGCTGTTGCCGGGCGAGGTTGCCGACTGGGCGGTGATGGAGGTCGACGAGCTGTCGACCGTCCACATCCTCCCGCAGCTGCGGCCCGCCTACCTGCTGCTGCTCAACCTCTTCCGTGACCAGCTCGACCGCTCGGGCGAGATAGACCACGTGCAGGACACGATCGTGGAGGCGCTAGCCGCATCTCCGCAGACCACGCTCGTCGTTTGTGGTGACGACCCGCTGTCCGTGGCCGTTGCCAGAAGGGCCCAGGCCGCCGGCACGCGCGTGATTGCCTTTGGCATAGGGGAGGACTTGGGCCTGCCGCCCGACCGCGTTCCCGAGGCGCGCTTCTGCCAGGAGTGCGGCGCGGAGCTTACGTACGCCTATAGGACCTACGCGCAGCTGGGCGATTTCCGGTGCCCCTCATGCGACTTCGCTCGTCCAGCGCTCGACGCCGTTGCGCGGTCGGTTGAGGTGAGCCAGACGGGCGTCTCGTTCAACGTGGAAAGCGCTGCCGCACATACAAGCTGGCCGGTGCATGCGGGCTTTGGTGGCGTGTACATGGTCTACAACCTGCTGGCAGCCTCCGCGCTTGCGTGGCTGATGGGCGTGAGCCCCGAGGTCTTCCAGAAGGCCTTGGACGCCTATCACCCCAACAACGGGCGTCTCCAGCACTTTGACGTGGACGGGCGCGAAGTGGTGCTCAACCTGGCAAAGAATCCCACGGGGTTCAACCAGAACCTTGGCATGCTGCTTGCGGACGAGCGCAAGAAGGCGCTCTTCGTCGTGGTGAACGACAACCCCAACGACGGGCGCGACATCTCGTGGATATGGGACGTCGACTTCGAGCGTCTGGCGGGCGTCGACGCTCCGCTGCGCGTGATGGCCGGCGGCTTGCGGGCCAACGACGTGCAGGTGCGCCTGAAGTACGCGGGCATTCACGCCACGCTGGCAGGCAGCGTCGAGGAGGCGTATGCGCAGGTGGCAGACCTTGCCAAGGACGTGCCCCTGTACGTGCTGACCAACTATTCGGCGCTGTGGCCGGCCAAGGAGGAGCTTGAGCGGATGGGGGAGTCACATGAGTAGCACTCTCACGCTGCGCATAGCCCACCTCTATCCCGAGCTGCTGAACCTCTACGGCGACTCGGGCAACATCCTCGTGCTGCGGAAGCGCATGGAGTGGCGCGGCATTAGCTGCGAGGTGCAGGAGGTGCACCTCGACGACCACCCCTCCTTCGCCGACGTCGACATCGCCTTTATAGGCGGTGGCTCCGACCGCGAGCAGAGGATCGTCTGCGACAGGCTGCTTTCGGTGCGCAACGAGCTTGCGGCGTTCGTCGAGGACGGAGGCGTGCTGGGGGCGGTGTGCGGTGGCTACCAGCTGCTTGGTCATAGCTATCTTATGGGTGACGAGGAAGTGCGCGGCCTCTCGCTGGTTGACCTCTATACCGACCGCGGCTCGCCGCGCCTCATAGGAAACATCGCCGTGCAGAGCCGCATTTCGGCACAGCCCGTGGTGGGCTACGAGAACCATGGGGGCCGTACCCATCTGGGAAGCGGCGTCGAGCCCATGGGGCGCGTGCTGCATGGCCATGGCAACGACGGCGTAAGCGGCGAAGAGGGCTGCCTGTACAAGAACGTGGTGGGAACCTACGTGCACGGGCCCCTCCTGCCCAAGAACCCCGGCGTCGCCGACTACCTCATCGCGCGGGCCATGGAGCGCCGCTATGCAACATCCGAGCTCGAACCGCTAGACGATGCGATGGAGCTTGCTGCCAACAAGGCGATGTTCGATCGCCTGATGGCCGACGAGGGCAAGGAGCTGTAGGGCTATGGAAGGCAGACGTACCATCAACTACTTCCAGTGGATTCGCGCATGCGGGGCGATAGCCATCGTCTTGCTCCATGCCTTCGTGACCCTGCACATCGCAGGCGAGGGGAGCCTGTCCCCCGTGCGCGTGGGCATTGAGGAGGCGCTCTCCATCACGCTGACGCGCTGGGCGGTTCCGGCCTTCTTCATGGTGAGCGGCGCGCTGATGCTCGACCCGAGCCGCACGATGGGGTGGGACAAGATCTTGCGCCATGTGTGGCGGCTCGTCTTCGTGCTGCTGACGTTTGGCCTCGCGTTCGCACTGGTCGAGAGCATCTCCAACCAGCACTTCGTAGTTGACGCGCAGGGCATCATCGATGGGTTCCACCGCCTGCTCAGCGAAGATTCGTGGGACCACATGTGGTTTGTCTACGAGCTCATTGGCTACTACCTGATGACCCCCTTCATCAGGCCCTGGGTGGCACAGGTCTCGCGCGAGGAGTACGGGCGCGTGCTGCTATGGATGTTCGTGGTGATGATGGGCACGTCGGCCATCTCGTCATTTTTGCCGTACCGCATGTACTACGGCGTGGCCATTCCCGAATGCTTCTGCTACTACCTGCTGGGCTACTACGCCATGTGCTACCTCGAGCTTGACCGCCGCTGGCTCTGCGCAGGCGCGGTGTCGCTGGTTGCCATGCTCGTGCTGGTGATCGTGCTGGACCAGACCTGGGCGAGCGCGCCCATCTGTGGGATTGTGGCACCCTACGCGATCATGGTGTTCCTTGCCTTCAAGCGCTATCTGGACATTCCCACCGAAGGCCACCCGCTCGTGGCATTGTTCGCGGACTACAGCTTTGGCATCTACCTCATCCACCCGGTCTTCCAGCACCTCATGGTCATGGTGCCGGCCATCGTGGGCGCCCCTGCGCTTCTGGCCGACGTCGCACTGACCGTCGTTCCGCTGGCGCTGTCCCTGGTAAGCGTCTGGCTGTTGCGGTTCATTCCGGGCTTCAGGGGAAAGATCTAGCGCCTGTCTAGAAACGATGCGCCAGGGTGGCCCCTTTGAAATATGCGGCAAGGGCAAGACCTAGCGGTTTGTTGGCCGTTCTCCAAAGCGTAACAGTATTGCGGTTGACAAATCCTAGTACAGCACTAGGATATTACTCATGAAGACTATGGCGAACATATTCCAGTGCTGTTGCACGTGTTTCGTGCCCGGGCCTTCCGTCCGCTAGGCGTTAAGAGGACGCGCGGAGGGGCTCGGGCGTAAAGCCGCTTCTCATTTCCAAAACCTAAAAACACCACGCCCATATGGGCGCATAGCCGAGGAGGCACCCATGTCGTATGCCGCACAGATCGAGCAGCTCATTGGCCAGACACCGCTCGTAGACCTTTCCGCCCTGGTAGACGGGCGCGCCACCCTGCTGGGGAAGCGCGAGGCCGCCAATCCCGGAGGATCGGTGAAGGACCGCATCGCCCGCGCGATGGTGGATGCCGCGGAAGAGGATGGCTCGCTGGCCCCTGGTGGAACCATCATCGAGCCTACCAGTGGCAATACGGGCATCGGACTTGCCATGATTGCCGCGGCGCGCGGATACCGCATGGTGCTGGTCATGCCCGAGACCATGTCGGTGGAGCGTCGCAAGCTGGCGGCGTCGTATGGCGCCGAGCTGGTGCTCACCCCTGGCTCCGAGGGCATGAAGGGCGCCGTGGCAAAGGCTGACGAGCTGCTCGCCCAGACCCCCGGCGCCATCGTGGCAGGCCAGTTCGTCAACCCTGCAAACCCGCGTGCGCACTACCTCACCACCGGCCCCGAGATCTGGGAGGCCACCGATGGTGCCGTTGACGTGCTGGTGGCGGGCGTGGGAACGGGCGGAACGGTTTCGGGAACCGGCCGCTATCTCAAGGAGCAGAAGGGGCAGGTGCACGTGGTGGCCGTCGAGCCGGCCGAGTCGCCCGTCCTCTCGGGTGGCGCTCCGGGTGCGCACCGCATCCAGGGTATCGGTGCGGGATTTGTTCCCAAGACCTACGACGCGGATGTGGTGGACGAGGTGGCACAGGTTGCCTCCGACGAGGCCATCGCCGTTAAGCAGCGCCTAGCCAAGGAGTTGGGCGTGTTCGTGGGCATCTCGTCGGGCGCGGCCGTGGCGGCGGCAATCGCCCTGGCATCGACGGGTGCCTATGACGGCAAGACCATCGTGGCCATCATGCCCGACACGGGCGAGCGCTACCTGTCCATGGACGTGTAGGGTGCACTTACCAAGGAGATCATCATGACGCTGTTTGAGCTCATGCGCGAAGACATGCAGGCTGCCTTTGAGCGCGACCCCGCCGCCGAGAAGGTGTCCGACATCGTTCTGTACTCGGTGGGCACCCATGCGGTGTGGGCCTATCGCTGGCACCACTGGCTCTACGAGCATGGGCTCAAGCACCTTGCGTTGTGGCTGTCGAAGCGCACCCGCACCAAGCTGGGCGTAGACATCCATCCTGCCGCAACCATCGGCCGGCGCTTCACCATCGACCACGGCATGGGCGTGGTCATTGGCTCGACGGCCATCATCGGGGACGATTGCATGGTGTACCAGGGGGTGACGCTGGGCATGACGGGCAAGCGCCCCTATGGCAAGCGTCACCCCACGCTTGGCTCAAACGTGCTGGTAGGGGCCAACGCCGTGGTGCTGGGCGCCATAAACGTGGGCGACGGGGCCAAGATCGGCGCAGGGGCCGTGGTGGTTGAGGACGTTCCCGAGCAGGTGACTGTGGCAGGGGTTCCCGCACGCATCGTGCGCGACCGTCGTCATGCGGGGTTCAGGCTGGTAGAGCCTGCCTCGCTGGCGCACGAGCCCGAAGAGGTCCGCTGGAGCTGCGCCCTGTAGGCACGCCGTGTCAGGGGGACGGGGGTGTTGGCGCACTTGGTGCGCGAAGCCGTCAGGCGGCTTCGCGCACCAAGTGCGCCAACACCCCCGTCCCCCTGACACGGCGTGCCTACAGGGCGCACGCTAAAGATGAGCCGGAGGCAACTAAGGGACACACCCCGCCGCGAGGGCACTCCAACTCGGATATCATAGGTTGACAGTGCCTAACTTCCGCATATCCGATCGGAGCCATCGTGGACGCAAACTCTCGCAGCATTCTTGGTCTCATCGCCGAGATGAACACGCGCTTTGTCGTGCCGGTCTATCAGAGGCCCTATTCGTGGGGCGAGCAGCAGTGCCTGCAGCTGTGGGACGACATCCTCGCCTGCGGCAGGCAGCGGGAGTCGTTCCACTTTACCGGCTCCATCGTGACCATCCAGGACGGCACCATGTCGGATCAGGGTGT
The DNA here is from genome assembly GCA_902766835.1 of uncultured Coriobacteriaceae bacterium. GTDB lineage: Bacteria > Actinomycetota > Coriobacteriia > Coriobacteriales > Atopobiaceae > UBA1367. The sequence goes on from CACXFC010000278.1 coordinate 16,030, forward strand.
CACCCCGCTGCTGCTCATAGATGGCCAGCAGCGCATAACCACCATCACGCTGCTTCTGGTGGCCCTGGCGCGCCTGGCGGGCGAAGGCGGGCGCGCTGGCCTGCCCTTCACGCGCGAGGAGATCGTTGACAGCGGATACCTCACCAATCACTTCCGCACGGGCGACGACCACTACAAGCTCACGCTCTCGAAGATCGACCACGCCACGCTCCAGTCGCTCATCGACAACCTCGAGGACCCCACGGTGCCCGTGGTTACCGAGTCCGAGCGCCTGCTCGACAACCTTGCCTTCTTCGAACGCCGCGTGGGTGCGCTTGACGACGTCGCGTCGGTCTGGGCCGGATTGCAGCGCCTGGAGGTCGTCTCCATCGCACTGGCCCAGGGCCAAGACAAGCCGCAGGCCATCTTCGAGTCCATGAACTCGACGGGCAAGGACCTCGCCTCCTCCGACCTCATCCGCAACTTCGTGCTGATGGCCTATCCGGTTGAGGAACAGACCTCCATGTACCAGACCTACTGGCGCCCCATAGAAGAGATTTTGGGCGCCGACGCGTACGGCAAGACCTTCGATGACTTCATTCGCAGCTTCTTTACGGTGGCCTATGCTCCGGAGTCCATGGCCAAGGCGGACGTGTATCAGACGTTCAAGCGCTACGTGCTGTTCAACGGCTACCATCGCAACGACCGCATGAAGAACCTGTCGCTCAAGGTCAAGCGCTTTGCCAGCTACTACACCCGCGTCACCACCGGCGAAGTTGACGATGCGGATGTCGCGCGCGCCCTGCAGCGCCTGTCGCTGCTCGACGTGCCCGTGGTCAACCCGCTGCTGCTGGCCCTCTTTGACGCCTTCGACCATCAGGCCTTCTCGCGCGACGAGTTTCTGCAGATGGTCTCGACGCTGGAGAGCTACCTCTTCAGGCGCGCGGTCTGCGACTGCGAGACCTCGGTCCTGGCACCGTTCGTCGCCTCGCTCATCGCCCGGCTCGATGCGGTGCGCAACGAGGGAGGCAACGTGGTCGAGGCGCTCATGGCCATGCTGCTCAACGAGGCGGGCACGCCCAGGCGCTTCCCAACCGACGCCGAGTTCTCCCACGCGCTCAAGACGCGCGACTGCTTCGGCTTCTCGCGCGCGTTCTATCTGCTGGCCTGCCTCGAGGCGGGGCTTGGCGGCAGCCAGTCGCTGCGCCGAGGCGACTGGACCATCGAGCACATCATGCCCGTGCGCGCCTTGGGCGACGAGGTGTGGACGCCCCAGCTTGGTGAGGATGCCGAGCGGGCCTTTGAGGAGACGGTCAACAGCCTGGGCAACCTCACGCTTACCAGGGAGGCCTTCGACCTGCAGGAGGGGAGCTTCGAGGAGAAGCGCGGGCGCATTGCCGGTGCGCGGGGCACCGAGGTCCTAGTGCTTTCGCACGACCTTGTGGGAGCGCAGGCGTGGGGCCCCGAGCTGATACGCGTGCGCACCGCAGAGCTGGTGGATGTGGCGCTGGGCATCTGGGGCATTCCGAGCCTGCCCGAGGAGGCCTGCCGTGCCTATCGTCCGTCGCGCAGGGCAGGCGCGGGCGAGCAGGCGAGCTTCGCCGACCTCTTTGAGGCGGGTCTGGTTGAGATGGACGACGTGCTTGCCAGCGCAAATCCCATGTATCCCGGCCACGCGACGGTCACCTCGCGCGGCAAGATCATGCTCGCCAACGGCGAGATGTTCGACGACCCGACCGAAGCCTACAATCGCTTCCTGACCTCGCAGGGTGCCTCGGTGTCGGGCCTCAACGGCTGGATGTACTGGCGCCGTGGCGAGGGCGGGCCGCTGCTCGACACCCTGCGCGAGGGCCTGCAGTAAGGCGCCGCGCTCGCGGGCGCCGGGGAGTACGAAATTAGGGGACACGCCCTTTTTGCCAAGCTGGGCAAAAAGGGCGTGTCCCCTAATTTCGGTCGCTGTGCCCCACGCTCAGTCTTCGCGGGAGCGGTTGTAGAAGGCCGTGATGCTTGCGTTGGCATGCTCGCTCACCTTCTGCTCCACCCAGCGCCTGCGCTGCTCCACTATGGCGAGCATCTCATCGGCAATCTCTTCCGGGCTTTGGGGGTTTGCCCCACGCAGGTATGCCGTCATGCGCCGCATGGACTTCTCGCCGCCAAGCTCTGCCGCAATGACCTCGCCAAACTCTCCGGGGTACCCAAGCTCCTCGATTGCCGCAATGAGCTCCGCGCGAGCCGCTTCCTTCCGCTTCCGTTCCAAGGCGTCTGCCATCGATACGCTCCTTCTGCCGCTCGTTTGCCCACCACATTGTGACAGAGCCGGGCGCGCACGCTACGATAGATTGAACAAGGAGGTGTCTCATGGGCTTCGGTAACGTGCTGGTCATTGGTAGCTCGGGCATTGGCAAGACGACGCTCATCAAGGCGGTGCTGGGCCCCGACATGCGCATTGCCCCCGCCACATCCTCCAAGGGAGGCCAGCGCCTTGAGATCTACGAGAGCCTCTCGGTGCCGTTCCGCATCATTGACGCGCATGACATGGGCGGCTCCTTCCTTGCGCGTCAGCTCTCCATTCGCGCGGTCAAGAACTGGTCGAAGGACAACGCGCTTGACGGCGACGTCGACAACGACATCAACGTCATCTGGTTCTGCGTGGAGGGCAAGTCGCGCAAGCTGATCCGCCAGCAGCTTGCCGACCTCTCGCGTGCCACCGACGTCTGGCGCTCGGTACCCGTGATCGTGGTCATTACCAAGTCGTATGCCGCTACCGAGCGCGAGGAGAACATCGCCCTGGTGCGCGAGCAGTTTGCGCGAACCAGAAGGCGTGCCGAGAACCTGAAGGCCGTCATCCCCGTCGTTGCGGACACCTACCAGCTTGACGAGACCACCTTCGTTGCGCCCGAGGGCATACCCGAGCTCATCGCGGCCACCAACGAGGCTATGCCCGAGGGCGTGCGCGCAGCGGGCGAGGACATCGCCAGCTTCTCGCTCAAGCGCCGGCGCGCCGTGGCGCGCAGCATCGTGGCCGCCTCTGCCACGGCCGGCGTCGCCGTTGGCGCGGTGCCGCTTCCCTTCTCCGACGCGCTCATTCTCACGCCCATCGAATCAGCGCTGGTAAATGCCCTGGCCACGCTCTATGGCATCGGCAAGGGCAGCACGGCAAAGAAGCTGATGGGCACGATCTTGGAGGTGGGCACGGTCAGCACAGCGGCACGGGCGGCGATCAGCGCGCTCAAGGCCGTGCCGGGGGTCAACGTTGGGGCCAGCGTGCTCAACGCCGCCATTGCGGGCAGCATCGTGGCGGCCATCGGCGAGGGGACGATGCGCGTCTTCGAGCGCATCTATGTGGGCGACAAGTCGATAGACGACCTCGACTGGGCACGCGAGCTCGTCGAGTCGCGCCTCTCCAAGGAGCTGGTGGCCCAAGGTACCAAGATCGTGGGCAAGCTCTCAGGCGTGTCTGCGGGCGCTGATCCCCTGAAGGCGGTTGTAGCCTTGATCTCTGAGGCGATTGCCTCCAAGCAGTAGCGTCGCAGCCATGCAAAGGTGGGTCGAACACGCCGTGCAGGCGTGCACCGGCGCGCTCGCCGTATATCAATCATGTAGTCTCTGCGGTCGAGGGCGCCAAGGCGGCGCTTTAGCGATAGCCTAGATACAACTATCTGTGGAGCGAGGGTGCGAAGGGGGCGCGCGTGGAGCTCAACAATCAAGACAGCATGCCGCGCATCATCGATGCCCTTGTGCACCCGCATGATCTCAAGGCGCTGGACAACGAGGAACTGGCCATTGTCGCGCACGAGATCCGCGAGCAGATTGTGGCCACCACCTCTAAGACCGGCGGCCACCTTGCGTCGAGCCTGGGGGCGGTCGAGACCATCGTGGCCCTGCATGCCGAGCTCGACTGTCCGCCCGACCGCATCGTCTTCGACGTTGGTCACCAGGCCTATGCGCACAAGATTCTTACGGGGCGCTTGGGGCGTTTCGACACCCTTCGTCAGCACGGCGGCATATCCGGGTTCCCCACGCCGGCGGAGAGTCCCTTCGACACGCATCCCTCGGGGCATGCGTCCGACTCGCTTTCGGTTGCCCTGGGTCTTGCCAAGGCCCGCGACCTGCGAGGCACGGACGAGCATATCGTGGCGCTCATCGGCGACGCCTCCATCTCGGGTGGCATGGCTTTTGAAGCGCTAAACCAGATCGGCCTCGAGCATTCGAGGATGGTTATCGTCCTCAACGACAACGGCATGTCGATCTCGCCGAATGTGGGGGCACTGGCCCGCCATCTCGGCACGCTGCGCGCGTCGAATGCGTATCGCGACCGCAGGGACGTGCTCCTGAGGCGCATGGCCGACGCAGGGCCTGTCTCACGCGCTGCGCTTGCCCTCATGAACAGCGCGAAGGGTTCCGTCAAGCACCTGATGCTGCCCGAGTATGCCATGGTGTTCGAGCAGCTGGGCATTACCTGTCTGGCACCTGTTGACGGCCATGACATAGGCGCGCTTCGACGCTCTCTGCGCAACGCCCTCAACAGTCATGGGCCAACGCTCGTCCACGTGGTGACGCACAAGGGCAAGGGCTACGAGCCCGCCGAAAAGACGCCGGAGCTCTATCACGGCGTCGGCCCCTTCGATGCAAAGACGGGCCAGTTGCTTGCAACGAGCGCCGAAGGCCCAACGTACACCGATGTCTTCGGTGCGACGATGCTCCAGCAGGCGCGCGAGGACGAGCGCATCGTGGCAATCACCGCCGGCATGGAAGGCGGAACGGGGCTCACCTCGTTTGCGTGCGAGTACCCAACGCGCTTCATGGACGTGGGCATATCTGAGGAGCACGCCATAGGTCTTGCCAGCGGCATTGCCGCCGGCGGCGGCAAGCCGGTTGTTGCCATCTACTCCACCTTCCTGCAGCGGGGCATCGACCAGATGGTGGTCGACATAGCCCTGGCCAAGCAGGATGTGGTGCTTTGCGTGGATCGCGCGGGACTGGTGGGGGAGGACGGAGCCACTCATCAAGGCGTGTTTGACCTCGTATTCTGCCGTATGGTCCCCAACATGCGCGTATTGGCACCGTCCGATGGCCTCGAGCTCGAGAGCGCGCTGACAACGGCACTTAAGCTGGGCGGACCGTTTGCCATCCGCTATCCCAAGGGTTCCTGCCCCGTGCTGTGCGCCGACGAGGAGCGTCCGCAGCTGCTTGAGCCGGGCGTGTCCCGCACGGTGGCACGGGGCGACGACGTGGCCATCCTTGCCGTGGGGTCTATGGTGGCTCCGGCGCTCGAAGCCTCTCGCATGCTGGCTGAGCGCGGCGTGTCGGCGCGTGTGGTCGACCTGCGCTGGGTCAAGCCGCTCGATCACGATGCCGTAGTCGCCGCTGCTCGTACCAAGTTGGTGGTTACGGTCGAGGAGGGCGTGCTTGCCGGGGGCGTGGGGCAGGCGGTGCTGGGCGTCTTGGCACAGCAAGGGATCCTGGCCCCCGTGCTGACGCTTGGTGTGCCCGACCAGTTCGTGCCGCATGGAACGAGGGAAGAGCTTCTCCATGAGCTGGGCCTTGACGCGCAAGGCATCGCCGCCGCCGTGATGGACCGCTTCGCCCGATAACGTGCAGCTGGGCAATTAAGGGACACGCCCTTTTTTGCCCCGCGGGGCAAAAAAGGGCGTGTCCCTTAATTGCCCCTCGACAGAGTCAAGGGGAACAGGTCATTTGACTCGCTCACACACTAATTTCCCCGCTCGGCCAACCGGTGCTCTACAATGAGAAAAGTTGGCTATGGTCAACCTTATGCGATAGGCAGCCCGGCGTTCGAGGGAGAGACGATGGCAGGCAAGCATAGCAGCGTAACGCAGCAGCCGAGTGCGACGAGCGAATCAGGCGCTCGCGGAGGGGCGTATGTCCCACAGCCCGATGCGATGGGCTCCTATCCTCGCAAGCGCCGCGGAGGTTGTCTCATTGCTGCTCTTGTGGCGCTTCTTGTGGCTGCCTTGGCGGCCGGCGGGGTGTACTTCTATCTGTATCCGCCGCGCTATGACGTGACCATCAATGGACAGACAGTGACCATCGACCGCGACGCCACCATTGCCGACGTCATCGAAGCGGGCTATGCCGCCCCTGTGGCGGGCAACCTGCTGGCCATCGACGGCAATGTGGCCGTGCCCGGCGGGGGAGAGCCCTTTGCTGCAACGGTTGATGGCGTGCCCACGACCGACGCCAACACAAAGCTGGCAAAGGATGCTGTGGTCGAGATCGCTAACGGCGCTGACACGATGGAGACCTTCACCGTGAGCGAGGAGGTCATCCCGCATGGCCAGCGTGAGATCGACACAAGCGCCGGCGCATACTGGGCTGGCTCGCTGCATGTGTACGAGAAGGGCCAGGACGGGCTGAACACCACAAAGGTCGGAGATGTGTCGGGCGTTGTCATTGCCGAGCAGACGGTGGCTCCCGTCGATTCTGGCTATCACATCTATACGGCTAACGTTGGGGAGGACAAGGTAATTGCCCTTACGTTCGACGACGGTCCCTGGCCCGAGACCACCGATCAGATCCTTGACATCTTGGAGGCAAACGGCGCCCGCGCCACCTTCTTCACCATTGGCAACCAGGTGCAGTCCTATGCTGCGCAGGTGCAGCGCGAGCAGGCGCTGGGATGCCAGACCTGCACGCATACCTGGGACCATGCGAGCGGGAGCGGCCAAGGCGTCAACATTACCTACATGAGTGCGGAAGAGCAGATTGCCGAGGTCCAACAGGGCTACGACGTGCTGCGCGAGGTCTTGGGCACCGAGCCGGCGCACATTCTGCGCGCTCCTGGCGGAAACTACTATGGCGATGCCATTTTCAATCTTGAGCCGTACGTAGATGCTGAGGTTGGCTGGGATGTTGACACCGAGGACTGGCGTCGTCCCGGAGCCGATGCCATCTACGAGCGCATCATGAGCGTCCAGCCCGGACAGGTCATTCTAATGCACGATGGCGGTGGTGACCGCTCGCAGACTGTCGAGGCGGTGAGCAGGGCCGTCCCCGAACTCATTGCACAGGGCTATCAGCTGGTCACTATCAACGACCTGCTAGCCTACGGCCACTAGATAGGCGTGCCTTACGCAAGCTGGGGGAACACCCCTCAAAAAAAAGGGACACGCTCTTTTGCCAATGGGAAGGCTTCCCTTTGGCATGTGAGGGGCAATTAGGGGACACGCCCTTTTTTGCCCCGCGGGGCAAAAAAGGGCGTGTCCCCTAATTGCCCCTGCATGTCCCATAGCCGTTTATCGTGCCGTTCACCCGAAATCGTCCAAGTGGGGGATGGGGACAAAGCTGTGGCATGGATACTTAGCATAGGTATGGCGATGCGCATGCAGCCTGCCGTGTGCCCGTGACGGCCGGCAGCAAGCTAAGCGATGGAGTTCCTGAAAGGTGGGTGCATCATGGCTTTGTTTGGAAACCTGTTCGAGAAGAAGAACTGTGCCATCTGCGGGAAGGAGCTGGGCCTCTTCGGCAAGACCAAGATTGCGGACGGGCATATCTGCAAGGATTGTTCCGGCACGCTCTCGCCGTACTTCCATGCCTATCGCAGCGCTACGGCAGATGACATCAGGGCCCAGATGAGCTATCGCGAGGAGAACAAGGCGAGCGTGGCTGCGTTCAACGTGACGCGTACGCTGGGCAACAACACCAAGGTCTATGTGGACGAGGACAACGGGAAGGTCATCATCACCTCGGTCGAGCCGAGCCGCTGGCCCACCTACAACCCCGATGTCTTCGACTTTTCGCAGATCACCGGGTGCGAGACCAGCGTGAAGGAAAGTAAGACCGAGATCATGCGCAAGAACTCGGAAGGCGAGGAAGTCTCGTACGAGCCCAAGCGCTATGACATCGACTATGACCTCTACATCACGGTCTACATCAACCATCCCTATGTGGAGCAGATTGAGTTCAAGGTCAACCGCGACCGCATAGAGCAGCAGAACTCGGCCGAGTATCGCAACGCCGAGCAGCTGGCGAACGACATCAAGGCGGCCTTGGCGGGCATTCGCGAGGAGCAGCGCGCAGCGGCGGCGCCCAAGAAGGCAGTCACGTGCCCGCATTGCCTGGCAACCACGATGCCCGATGCCAACGGGTGCTGCGAGTATTGCGGGGCAAGCATCGTCTAGTGACTATGCCAGGCGGGCAGTGCAAGAAGCACTGAGACACGCAAGATAAGGCCTCGCCTGAGGCTAGCAACCAGGAAAATGAGGTAGGAGGCAGACATGGGACTTCTGAGGGCAGGCGTTGGTGCGGCGGCAAGCGTGTTGTCCGACCAGTGGCGCGATTACTTCTATTGCGATGCGATTCCTTCCGATGTGCTGTTGGTCAAGGCAAGGAGCCGGTCTGGCGGCACGGACAACATCATCTCCGACGGCTCGATCATTGCCGTCAACGAGGGCCAATGCATGATTGTGGTCCAGCAGGGCGAGATCATAGAAGTGTGCGCCGAGGCAGGCGAGTTCGTCTTTGAGGGCAGCTCCGAGCCTTCCATCTTCTATGGCGACCTAGGCGAGGCCGTCAAGCAGACCTTCGAGCGCATTGGCCGGCGCTTCTCGTTTGGCGGCGGCACGGCCAACGACATGCGCGTCTACTACGTCAACACCAAAGAGATCATGGGCAACAAGTACGGCACGCCGGTGCCGGTGCCCTTCCGCGTGGTGGACACCAACATTGGCCTGGACACCGACATTGCCGTGCGCTGCAACGGAGAGTACAGCTACCGCATCGTCAATCCCATCCTGTTCTACAAGAACGTCTGCGGCAACGTGACGTCCACATACAACCGCAGCCAGATAGACAGCCAGCTGAAGAGCGAGTTCTTGACAGCCCTGCAGCCGGGCCTTGGCCGCATCTCCGAGATGGGCATTCGTTACAGCTCGATTCCCAGCCACACGCTCGAGCTTGCGCAGGCCATGCAGGACACGCTCTCGAGCAGCTGGACGGAGAAGCGCGGCATTGCGGTGGTGGCTGTGGGCATGAACAGCATTGCCACCACGCCCGAGGATGAGGAGCGCATCAAGGAGCTCCAGCGCATTGCGGTCATGCGTGACCCCAACATGCGCGCGGCCAACTACTCGATGGCGTCGAGCGAGGCCCTGAAGACAGCGGCTGGCAACGAGGCCGGTGCCATGATGGGCTTCATGGGCATGAACATGGCTGCCAATGCGGCAGGCAACATGGCTATGCCCAACCTCTACAACACCACGCAGAGCTACCAGCCGGTGCAAAACTACCAGACTCAGCAGCCGGGCCAGGTGCAGCCGGCTCTGTCTGCTGATGCGTGGACCTGCCCCAATTGCGGCACGTCCAACACCGGCAAGTTCTGCGGCAACTGTGGCACGCCTAAGCCTGCGCCGGCCGAGCAGTGGACCTGCCCCAACTGTGGAACTGCCAACACCGGCAAGTTCTGCGGCAACTGCGGCACGCCAAAGCCGGCAGCCGACGGCCCGTGGACCTGCCCTGACTGCGGAACCTCCAACACGGGCAAGTTCTGTGGTGGATGCGGAAAGCCGCGCCCGTAGGTAGTAGGTAGCGCGTGCAACAGGGACGAACCTTGCGCTCCAAGCCATCTGACTTGTGAGCGCAAGGTCCGTCCCTGTTGCACGCGCCTAGTGCTATCCGGCACTAGATGTAGAACTCACGCCGGCACTTCCGGCAACGGTACCAATGCACCATGGCGTGCGTCTGATGGTTGATCTCTTCTGGCGCCAGCTCCTCAACGTCGGTGGAGCCGCAGCTGCACCGGGGCTTACCGTCGTTCCAGCCCAAGCCTGCTCCGCCGGCAACCTCCTCGAGCTGCTCTTCGGTCAGCTCCGTGCCCTTCGATGCAAGCTGGGCATGCAGCTCTGAGGCTGTGTTGGTGCTGGCGGACGTCTGCGTTGCTTCTTCGTTTGCCATGGCGGTTTCCTCCTACAGGTGCATTCTGCTCGTTTGACTATACGAACCATACGCGAACAGCTTGGTGGTTGTCTCAGCTGGCGCGAAAAAAGTGGAGGAAGTGGGCACGTGCACCGGGGGCAATTAAGGGACACGCCCTTTTTTGCCCCGCGGGGCAAAAAAGGGCGTGTCCCTTAATTGCCCCTCGAGATGCCCTTACAGCGCGCAGAAGCGCTCGCGCTCCGCCACAATGCGTCCGAGCAGGTCCGTGTAGTCCATGGCGGTCCTGGCGCGCAGGAGCTCGGTTATCTCTTCCACGGGAAGCTGAAGCGGCGTGATGGCAAGATTGGCGAGAACGCCCTTCAGGGCGTGTGCCGCCTCGAAGGCACCGTCAAGATCGCCTGCCTGTAGGGTACGGGTCAGCACGTCAAACTTCTCATCGGTTTTGATGGACTCGGCAAGGCGCAGGTAGAGACTCTCCATGCCCATGCAGCGCCCCAGTCCCTCATCGACGTTGGCCCCATAAGCTCTCAGGTCATCTAGGGTCATGAGAGTTCCTTCCGTGCGCCCTGGCTGGCCATGCGTGGCGCCCACGCATGCTCCTGCTCATTGTGGATTTGCTCGTCGACGCTGCTGATTCCCATGACAATGTGTTGCGCCGGGCCCTCGCTCATGGAAGTTGCCTTGAGGTGGACATATTGGGGGCCCTCGTCAAACATCATGCGGTAGGTGACCGTGAATGTGCCGCGCTGCTCGAGCGAGCTGAGGATGTTGTCCTTCGTGAACACCGACAGGAGCATCTCGACGTCGTCGGGGTGCACCACGACTCTGATGTCTTGTGCGCAACGCTGGAAGAACCCTTCGCCTGTGGTGGGCAGCCCAAGCTCCTTGAGCTGCTGGCGGGCGTTGTAGACGGTGAAATGTCCGGTGGCAACGTTGACGTAGTAGACCCCAAAGTAGTCGGCAGCAAGCGCCTGGACGATGTTGGCGTAGGTGATGGCTGCCTGGCGACGGCTTCCCAGGCGCAGCTCGGGCCTCAGGGCGCCGTCTGCCTCTGCCTTGCGTCCCGCGCGCTCGACGATGAACGGCTCGAATTCCTCTGGCGGCACCGGCCGCGAGAAGTAGAAGCCCTGAACGTACTCGCAGCCCATCTCCTTGAGCGTGGACATCTGGTACTGCGTCTCCACGCCCTCGGCGATGGTGGGAACCGAAAGGTAGTCGGCAATGTCGATGATGACCTCGAGCATGCGCGTGTCCTGCTGGCCGCTGAAGGCGTTGCGCACGAACTGCATGTCGAGCTTGAGGGCGTCGATGGGGATGGAAGAAATCATGTTGAGCGACGAATAGCCCGTGCCAAAGTCGTCCATCTCGACGCGGAAGCCTATCTCGCGCAGCCGTGCAACTGTCTCGATCATCTGCGAGGAGTCCTGCGTGTAGGCCGACTCGGTGATCTCGAGCAGGAGGTCGAAGGGGACGATGTCGTTGTCGCGCACCACCTTGAGCAGGGTCTCAAGCAGGAAGGGGTCGTACATGTCGATGCGCGAGACGTTGACCGAGATGGGCAGCGTGAAGCCGAAGCGGTCGCGCCACGCGCGGATCTGGGCTGCGGCCTCGCACCACACATAGAGGTCGAGCCGCTGGATGAGGCCGTTCTTCTCGAAGAGGGGAATGAAGATTCCCGGCGAGATCATGCCGAGGGTGGGGTGCTGCCAGCGCACCAGCGCCTCGGCGCTCGCAAGCATGGGCGTCTCGTATTGCACGTCATACTTCGGCTGATAGTAGACGGTAAACTGGCGCTCCTTGATGGCGAGGTCGAAGTCTTCGATGAGCTGTTCGGAGTAGAGCTCGCGCTCATGAAGCTGCTCGTCGTAGACGCCGATGCGCCGTGCAAAGCTTCCCTGCACGGTGTCGGCGGCGCGCTTGGCACGGTCGAAGCGGCGCTCGATGTCGAGCGACTTGTCTACCTTGGGATAGATGCCCATGCGCAGCCACACGCGCGACCCCTGCACGTCTTCGCGCGTGAGCCTGATGGAGGCCTGTTCGAGCATTGCCTCGAAGCTGATGCCGTGGGGGCAATAGACCAGGAAGGTATCGGCTTCCCTGCGGCAGACGATGCCCTCGTTGTTGGCGACGGAGGCGCGCAGCGACTCGCCGATCTGCTTGAGCACCACGTCGCCGTACGCTTTGCCAAAGCGTTCGTTGATCATGTGGAAGTGGTTCACGTCCACGACGATGGCGTCCATCTCGAGGTCTTTGTGGTGCTGGTCGAACTGCTCGGCATAGCTGTAGAAGTACTCGTGGTTATAGAGGCCAGTCACGGAGTCGCGCTCGGTGGAATTGATGATCTGGCGATCCTCGTAGAGCTCGATGGTCCTCAGCATGCGCGCGAGGATGACGGCGGGCTGCGGGTAGGGTTTGGGGATGAAGTCGCTCGCGCCTGCGGTAAGGCAGTCGACCTCTGCGTTCTGGTCGGCAGAGATGACGATGATGGGAATCGGGGCAATGTCTGCGTCCTGCTTTGCTGCCTGCAGCATCTCCATGCCGCTCATGACTGGCATCATGAGATCGAGCAGCACGACCGAGAGCGTGTCCTTGTTTTCGCGCATGATGGACAAGGCCTCGCGCCCGTTTTCGGCAAAGAGGAGCTCGTATGAGTCTTGGAGAACCGCCCTCAGAATCTCGCGATTGATGAGCTCGTCGTCTACCACCAAGACTTGCCGCTTGCCGTTGACCGAATGGAACTTCTCATGGCTCTTGAGCATGGATCTGAATCTCCGAATCCGTGACTCCCCCAAAAGACAGACCTATGGCTGATTATACAGGAGGATGTCACATGGGAAAGCCGAGCAAAGGTGAGCGTGTCGGCCGCGTGTCGAACGAAACTCACCGCCAGCTGTGGAACCACGTAGAGACAAGGGGAGGCCCCAATGGCACATGACCATTGGGGCCTCCCGGTTGCTGCAAGTAGCCTGCTGACTACTGGGTGAGCTCTAGGTACAGCCAACGATACTGCTCGGCCGACTTGGCCCACGACACGTCCTTCTCCATGTCGCGGACGACCATGCGGTCCCAGTCCTCGCGATCCTCGAAGTAGAGGGTCTTCGCGCGGTTGATGGCGTCATAGAGCAGGCCTGCGTCGTAACGGTCGAAGGTATAGCCGTTGCCCGTGTTCTCGAACATGTTGTACGGCTCGACGGTGTCCTTCAGGCCGCCCGTCTCGCGCACCACCGGCACGGTGCCGTAGCGCATGGCGATGAGCTGCGTGAGGCCGCAGGGCTCAAACTGCGAGGGAACCAGCAGGATGTCGCTGCCGGCGTAAATCTGATGCGAAAGCGCCTCGTCGTAGGCGATGTAGGCGCAGACGGTGCCCTTGTGGTCGTTCTCGAGGGCGCGGAATGCGTTCTCGTACTCGGCCTCGCCGGTGCCGAGAATGACGATCTGCGTGTTGCCGTCGATGAGGCCGGGGGCAACGGCGCTCACGAGGTCGAGGCCCTTCTGGTTGGTCAGACGCGAGATGAGACCGACGATGAACTTACCCTCGTCGACCTCGAGGCCCAGCTGCTCCTGCAGGGCGCGCTTGTTGGCCTTCTTCTGCTCGATGGCGTTGGCGGTGTCATACGTCGCCGCAAGCAGCTTGTCGGTTGCGGGGTTCCAGATGTCAACGTCGATGCCGTTGACGATGCCGCGCAGCTTGCCGGAGTGATGGCGCAGGTGGGCGTCGAGGCCCTCGCCGTACTCGGGCGTCTGGATCTCGCCGGCGTAGGTGTTGGAGACCGTGGTGATGAGGTCGCAGTAGGCAAGGCCGCCCTTGAGCATGTTGGCCTCGGTCCACTCCTCCTGCAGCGCGCCCATGTTGAAGACCTCGTTGGGCAGGCCGGACCAGTACTTGATGGTGGGGATGTTGTACTTGCCCTGGAAGCGCAGGTTGTGGAGGGTTACGACGCTCTTGGAGCGCGCGAGCGGGGTGTTGGCGAACATCGTGCGCAGGTACACCGGCACCAGGCCTGCCTGCCAGTCGTGGCAGTGGATGACGTCGGGCGTCCAGTCCATGTAGTTGAGGGCGGCGAGGGCAGCCTTGCTGAAGTAGCAGAACTTGGGGATGTCGTCCACCAGGTTGGTGTAGGGGTTGCCGCTGGAGAAGAACTCCTCGTTGTCGATGAAGTCGTACACGACGCCGTCTTCACTCACGTACTCCATGATGCCCACGTAGAAGGAACGGCCGTCGGCGCAGAGGTCCATGTCGAAGGCGCCGCGATAGACCATCTTCTCCTTCCACTGGTCCTTGATGCAGGCATACTTGGGCAGGATGACCTTTACGTCGCAGTTGAGCTTGACGAGGGCCTTGGGCAGGGCGTACATGACGTCACCCAGGCCACCGGTCTTGACGAAGGGGTAGCACTCGGAACCGATGAAGGCCACGGAGCGGCGCGGCTCGGGCATGGGTTCGGGCTCGGGTTCCGGCTCGGGCTCGGGCTCAGGTGCGGGTTCCGGCTCGGGTTCCGGCTCGGGCTCGGGCTCAGGTGCGGGCTCGGGCTCAGGTGCGGGCTCGGGCTCAGGTGCGGGCTCGGGCTCAGGTGCGGGCTCGGGCTCAG
>CACXFC010000279.1 GCA_902766835.1 uncultured Coriobacteriaceae bacterium
AGGGGGAGGGATTCGAACCCTCGAGACCTTTCGGCCCGCCGGTTTTCAAGACCGGTGCATTCAACCACTCTGCCACCCCTCCGCAGAACTTGTTCTATGATACCCCAGTTGCGTCTTGGCTATCCCAATAAGAAAGAAAGAGGGCCATCGAACGTGTCGATGGCCCTCTTGTGCGGTGTATGGCTTCGCTTGCTACAGCTCCTCGATGCCCACCTGGTCGATGAGGGAGTCGACGAGCGTGCGCGGGGCAGCCTGGGTACCCTCCATGCTGACGTTGGCCGAGCCAGTTGCCACGGCAAGCTTGATGGTCTCGATGATGTCGAACCCCTCGTCTTGGGCATAGGCGATGGCGGCCACCACGGAATCGCCAGCGCCCACCGTGGAGCCGACCTTGACCTTGGGCGAGCTGGCCTTGTAGGTCTTGGCGGGGGTCACGAAGAGCGCGCCTTCGCCACCCATGGACACCGTCACCCACTCAACGCCGCGGTCCATGATCTCGCGGGCAGCCGCATCGATCTTCTCGAGGGTGTCGAGCTTGCGGCCAACCATGCCCGAAAGCTCGATGTCGTTGGGCTTGATCATTGAAGGACCAGCGCTGATGCCATGGTTGAGCACCTCGCCATCGGCGTCAAGGAAGACCTTGGCGCCCGCTGCCTTGCAGGCCTTCACCCACGTGGCGTAGGTGTCAACGGGAGCACCGGCGGGAATGGAGCCGGCCAGAATGACGGTGTCGCCCTCGTTAATGTCGGCAACAAGTACGTCGAGCAGTTTGTTGAGGTCATCGACCGTGGTCTGCGGGCCCGGCTCGTTGACGTCGGTGTTGGTATGCAGTGCCTGGTCGACGATCTTGGTGTTGGTGCGCGTCTCGCCTGCCACCTCCACGGCTTTGACCTCAATGCCCATGGCCTCGACCATGTTCTTGATGGAGCGGCCTGCGTCACCGGCAAGGATGGCGTACGCCACAGACTGCCCGCCAAGCTCCTTGACGACCTTCGAGACGTTGATGCCCTTGCCACCCGCATCGGCGCGCAGCTCGGTAACGCGGTTGACGGCGTCAAGGGTGAAGTTGGGAACCTGGATGGTCTTGTCGATAGCGGGGTTGAGGCACACGGTGCGAATCATGAAAGGCCCTTTCTGAGGCGGTCGGATATTCTGGGATAACGATAGTATGCGTTTTGCGCCAGCAAATACGTGTGCAGATTCAGCGAATATGCAGCACCTGTTGGGGAATGGGCGGCTGACGCGCGCTGGGGGGCAAAAAAAGGCGTGTCCCTTAGTTGCCCCTGGCATACAAGGTGTCGCCCCTTTGAAATGGCTGGTACCATGTCCCATATGGAAACGCGTGACGAGACATACATGGCAATAGCCCTTGAGGAGGCGCGCCTGGCCTTCGACGAGGGGGAGGTGCCCATTGGTGCTGTGGTGGTGTGCGACGGGGAGGTTGTCGCGCGGGCCCACAACAGGCGCGAGACCGACGCAGACCCCTCGGCGCACGCGGAGTTTGCGGCGATGGTGGCCGCATCGCAGGCGCTTGAGCGCTGGCGCCTTACCGGATGCACGGTGTACGTGACGCTCGAGCCGTGCCTGATGTGCGCGGGCCTCATGGTCAACAGCCGCATCGACCGGTGCGTGTACGGGGCACCCGACCCAAAGGGCGGCGCGCTGGGCACGCTGTATGACGTGAGCCACGACCCGCGCCTGAACCACGAGTTTGAGGTTACTGCGGGCGTCTGTGCCGACGAGTGCGCCGAGCTGCTACGCACCTTCTTCCGCGCGCGCCGCGCAGCACGAAAGGCCGCTCGTGCCTCAGCGTGTCCTCCGGCAGAGGCTGAGCCTACCCCATAATCTCCTGGCAGAGCTCAACCTTGCGGGCAAGCGAGAGCTGCTCCATCTGGTCCGCCTCGCGGTATGAGAGGCCGGTGATTGCGGCAATGCGCTCGAGCCGGCGCCGCACGGTGTTCTCGTGCTGGCCCAGGGCCTCGGCCGTGCGCGTAAAGCTCTGGCCACAGTCGCAGAATGCGCGGAGGGTCTCCAGCAGGTGCGAACCGGCTTCGGCATCGTATACCCGCAGCGGCTCGAGCGTCTGACGGGCGAACGTATGAAGCGCTGGTGACTGAAGGTACGGCAGCAGGAGACGATACACGCCCAGATCGGCGAAGCGCACCACCCCGCCGCCCCGGTGCAGCGCGAAGCGTGCGGCGCTGACGGCCTCGGTTATGGCATCGGCAAGCTCGTGGAGCTCGAAGTGCGCATCGCCCAGCCCCACCGCGGCGCTGACCTCGTTGTCGAGCACCTCGGCACGCAGCAGGTTGGCCACGGTGTCGCCCGCGGCTTTACCGCCGTCGCCCACCATGTGCTCGCCGGAGACCACCAACAGCACGCCGTCGTCATACGGTGCGAACACGTTGGTGTAGGCAGCGAGGCTGGTTGAGGCCAGGCGGCGCTCCAGCACCTCAAAGTGCGCTAACCCCTCGTCGTGGCCTGCCGTCTGAGGAAAGAGGACGTAGACGGCTCGCAACTCATTCTTGAGAGACGGATTGATGGCACGCGCGTCGCTGATAACCTGGTCGCGGTCCTCTCGGTCGAGGAGCAGCTGGTCTATCTGGCGCTGGATGCCCTCGTACGACTCTGCCTGCCGCTGCGCGCGGTCGACGCGGATGATCAGCTCGTCGAAGAGCATGCGGTCTCCCGTGGTCAGCAGCACGGGAAAGTTGCGCGCATTGGCGTAGCGTATGGCTCCCTCGGGAATCTGCAGGTGGAAGACGTTCTTGATGATCAGGCCGCTCGAACCCTTTGACACCAGGTACTTGATGGCTTCGGTTATGAGAAACGGGTTGTCCTTCGCATAGAGAAACGTCGAGACCACCAGCTGGTTCTCATAGAAGTTGACGCGCTGGAAGCGGCTTTTGACCTCGGGCAGCAGCTCGTAGTCGAGGATGCCCACCTCGCGGACCGGTCGCGCCAGGCCATCCTCGCCGGCAACAAGGCGAAGGCTTCCCTCGTAGGTGGCCAGTACGTCAGAAACGGTATAAGCCATGCGATGCCTCCTGGTAGGAAAGTACAACGTGATAGAGCACAGTTTGCTTTCATTCGTCTCGATTACGCCAGATTTTAGCGAAAACCGGCGAATCTTTGAGAGTTTTAAACCACACGGAACCCTCTGATGGTGGGAGGCTTCCACAGTTGGCTCTGGGACCGAATGGCCGTAGCCGGTAGAGTCAAATCAGACGCAACGCACTTAGAGAGAAGGAGTGCCCCATGGCAGCCATCACGGTTCTTTCTGCAGCAGATATCGAGAAGGTCTTTACGGTGGCCGACGCGCTCGACGCCGTCGAGGACGCCTACCGCCAGAAGGCAGAGGGTCAGGGCGTGGCGTGGCCCATGGTCTACGCGGCCTTCGAGCCGGGTGTGGCGGACATGGACATTCGCTCTGGAGAGCTTGCGGGCTCGGGCCTGTTTGGCCTCAAGCTGACCGCCTGGTTCTCGCAGAATCCCGCGCAGAGCCTGCCCGAGATCTTTGGCACCACGCTGATCTGCGACAACGGAACCGGCGCCCCGCTGGCCTTGCTGAACGCAAGCGCCATCACCGGGCTGCGCACTGGCGCCGCTGCCGCGCTGGGCGCCAAGTGGCTGGCCCGCAAGGATGCCACGAACCTGCTGGTGGCGGGCAGCGGGCACATGAGCACGTATATGGTGGCGGCAACGCTGGTGGCGTGTCCCAAGATCTCGCATGTGGAAGTGTGGGACCCGTGCAAAGAGGAGGCCCCGGAGGCCCGCGTCGAGCTCATGCGCGAGCAGGTTGCTGGCCTGCTCAAGGCCGCCGGCGTCGAGCGCACCTACGAGATCGTTGCCGTGGGCGACGGCGAGAAGGCAGCGGGCAAGGCGGACGTGATCATCACCATTACGCCTGCTACGACGCCCATCATCAAGCAGGCATGGGTGCGTCCCGGCACGCACATCAGCTGCGTGGGAGCCGACATGGAGGGCAAGCAGGAGATTGAGTCGGGGCTTGCGGCGAGTGCGCGCCTCTACGTGGACGACCGCGCCCAGTCGGTGTCCTCGGGCGAGCTTGAGGTTCCCACCAAGGAAGGTGCCATCAGCGCGGCCGATATCGTGGCCGAGCTGGGCGAAGTCATTGCCGGAAAGGCCGCGGGACGCACCTCCGACGACGAGATCACCGTGTTTGACACGAGCGGCATTGCCGTGCAGGACCTGGCTAGCTCGAAGCTTGCCTACGAGCGTGCGGTAGAGGCTGGGCTGGGCACGGTGGCCGTGCTCTAAGGGCCTCATCCGGCCGTTTTGGCGCGAGGATAGAAAAGGTACCTGCGCACTCGACGAAAAGACAGCTCGATGTGCCTCCGGAATCCTGCGCTTTTGTGCAGTGGCAAGGCAACGGTGGACGCCGAGTGCGCAGGTAGTAAAAGTAGTAAGAGCGGAATTTGCGAGAACAAGGGGAACAGGGCCATGCAAATCAAGGACTTCAAGGTCGAGCAGTGGATGAACGAGTGGGAAACCAAGTGCCGTTACAACGTGGCAGAGACCTGCACGTATTCGGTCACGCTGGACCAGCTCTTTGAGCTGTGCGGGGGTAGCCGCGACGAATTCATGGCGGACTTTGCCGCTCGGCGCCTGACCTACGGCCACATCGAGGGCAACCCGGAGTTCCTCAAGGGCGTGTGCAACCTGTACCAGACCGTCAAGCCCGAGCACATCATTCCCACCCACGGCGCTGCGGGCGCAAACTACCTCGTGCTTTCCACGCTGGTGAACCCCGGCGATCACGTGGTCTCGATCATGCCCACCTACCAGCAGCTCTATTCCATTCCCGAGATGTGCGGCGCAGAGCTGAAGCTGCTGCACCTTGAGAAGGAGGACCACTACCACGTGGATCCGGTCAAGCTCGAGGCGCTGTGCGACGAGAACACCAAGCTCATCTGCATCAACAACCCCGACAACCCCACCGGTGCCCTGCTTTCGGCCGAGGAGCTGCAGGTGATTGTTGACATCGCGCGCAAGTACGACGCATGGCTCATGTGCGACGAGGTCTACCGTCTTCTGGTCCAGGACGACGACGCCTTTACCACAAGCCCCATCGACCTGTACGACAAGGCCGTGGTCACGAGCTCGATGTCGAAGGTCTGGAGCCTGGCGGGCATCCGTCTGGGTTGGTGCATCACCAAGGACGAGCAGCTTCGCCACGAACTGCTGAGCCACCGCGACTACGACCTCATCAGCTGCGGCATGTTTGACGAGGCAGTGGCCGCCTACGCCCTGGCCCACTACGACAAGATCCTTGCGCGCAGCCGCCGCATCGTGCGCGAGAACCTCAAGGTGCTGGAGGAGTGGGTGAACAGCGAGCCGCACCTGTCCTTCGTCAAGCCCGAAGCTGGCACGACCGCGCTGGTCTACTACGACTACGACATCGACTCCTACGACTTCTGCATCCGCATGATGGAGACCGAGGGCGCGCTGGTCACCCCGGGCGACGCCTTCGAAGAGCCGAAGAGCATGCGCATTGGCTACGCCTACTCCGATAACGTGGATGACCTGCGCGAAGGCCTGGCAGCCATCAGCCGCTTCATGCGCACGCTCGAGTAGGTTGGAGCGTGGTAGCCTCAGCCGCGACGCCCAAAGAACGCCTCATGCGCCCTGCACGTAGCCACGGCTGCGTGCGGGGCGCTTCTTCCGTTGCGCTTTTGATACAAATGCCGCGAATGGCACACATTTTGCCCAAAGTACGGGTATTGTATTGTCACGTTAGGCTGCCTTAAGGGGGATGGATGGCGCGCCACTTTACTGGAGACGATGTTCGCGCTGCGTATGAGCGCATCAAGGGGCGCGTGCGGCGGACGCCGTTGGAAGACTCTCTCTACCTGGGTGATGACGACCACAGGTACCGCTTCAAGCTTGAGAGCCAGCAGCTCGGACGAAGCTGCAAGATTCGCGGTGCTTTCAACACGTTGATGCAGCTTACGCCCACGCAGCTTGCCCATGGCGTGGGGACCGTCTCTACGGGCAACCATGCCATTGCCATGGCCTACGCGGCGCGCGAGCTGGGCATCGACAACTGCGTGGTCATCGTTCCGGTGGGCACGGCACGCAGCAAGCTCGATCGTATCAGGTTCTACGGCGCGCGCGTCATGACCATGGGCGGTACCTACAACGAGGCTCTGACGCTGGGTCTTAACTACCTCGACTGCAACGAGCTGTTCTATGTTGACCCCGGCGAGTTTGACCCTCGCATCAGCGCGGGCCTGGGCACCGTCGGCTTCGAGATTGCCCTGCAGCATCCCAAGGTCGACACCATTGTGTGCCCGGCCGGGCGTGGCGGCCTTCTGACGGGCGTGGCAGTGGGGGCAAAGGCCCTGCGCCCCGACATGCGCATTGTGGGTGTGCAGACGGCGGCCTGCCCCTCGCTGATCCAGTCGTTTGAGGACGGGCTCTGCTATCGCAACTACCCCATCAACGGGGACACCATCTGCGAGGCCGTGGTGGGTGGCGCTGGCCAGCTTGCCTTCGAGATGCTGCCGGGCCTGGTCGACCAGTGGTTGGTTGTTGAGGAGGCACAGATTCGCGACGCTCTGCGCTTCATGGCCGTTGAGGAGCAGACGCTGGTGGAGGGGGCAAGCGCCATGGTCGTGGCGGCCGTGCGCGAGTACCCCGACGAGGTCGGCGGCAACGATGTCGCTCTTGTCATCAGCGGTGGCAACGTGGATGGCCGCGTGCTGGAGCGCGCGCTTTCCGAGGGCGAGGACTAAGCCTGCGTGCGGCGTTGCCTGCGCAACTGCCGCTGTGCGCTATACCACCTGGAAGATGAAGAAGTCCAGATAATGGCTGGGCGGGAAGCCCCACAAGATGGGGTGATCTGGTGCCTGCTGGCGCTCTTCCACCTGCTTGAGCTGCACGTTTGCGTCATGCGCCGCCTCGGCGATGGCGCGCGCCAAAAGATCGCGGGTCATGTGCTGCGAGCAGCTGCACGTGGCAAGGTAGCCGCCGCGCGGAAGTAGTCGCAGTGCCTCGTAGTTAATCTGACGATATCCCTTCGAGGCGTTGCGAACCGTCGAGCTGCTCTTGGTGAAGGCAGGCGGGTCCAGTACAATCAGGTCGAAGGGGCCGCCCTCTTGGCGCAGCAGCTGGCGGTCGCGCTTGAGCTGGGGCAAGTACTCCAGCACGTTTGCGCAGGTAAAGCCCATGCGGTCGTCTAGACCATTGAGCGCGGCATTTGCTGCGGCAAGGTCAAGGGCCGTCTGGCTCACGTCAACGCAGCGCACCAGCTCGGCACCTCCCGCGGCGGCGTTCAGGCCAAAGGGTCCCACGTGGCAGAAGCAGTCGAGCACGCGACGCCCACGTGCAAGGTCGCGCACGGCGCGCCGGTTGTACTTTTGGTCGAGGAAGAAGCCGGTCTTCTGCGAGTTCTCAAGGTCGAGGTTAAAGGCAAGGCCGTTCTCGTACACGACGATGTGCGCATCGCGGTCGGCCCCGTCCCACCAGCCCTTGCGCAGCGGCAGGCCCTCCTTTTCGCGCATGGGCGAGTCACAGCGCTCGTAGAGGGCGCTCACCTTTTGGCCATCGGCTTGCAGCACCTCAAGCAGCAGCGGGTAGATTCGATCGCGCAGCAGCTCCATGCCCACAGTGCCAATCTGAGCTACCAGCACCTCGCCGTAGCGGTCGACGGTAAGCCCCGGCAGGCCATCTGCCTCGGAAAACACGACGCGGCAAGCCTCGGTGTCGGGCGGGCATCCCGGCAGCGAGCGTCCGGCCAGGCAGGTCTTGCGATGCTGCCAGGCGTATTCGATGCGTCGGCGCCAGAAGCCGTCGTCAAAGCGGTCGTTGGCGTTGCGCGACACGATACGCACGCGAATCTTGCTCCTAAGCGACACCAGGCCGCAGCCTTGCCACGTGCCGTTTTCCTCGAAGACGTCCACAAGGCATCCGTTGGTAAGCTCCGAGCCATCTGGTGCGGGAGCCGTGCGGATGACCTCGCCCTCAAACACCCAAGGGTGTCCCTGCGCCAGGCTCTTTGCGCCCTTGCGCGTGACAATAACCTGCGGATAGGGGCGCTGTTGCTTCATGGATGCTCCTTGGAAGGGTGCCGTGGTGCGGCGCCCCAGCTCTTGCTTAGTAGTGACGGCCGAAGCGTCCGCTGCTCGGCCCGCCAAAGCCGCGCCGCGACTTGCTGCCACTGAACATGGTGCGCGTGGGCTTGGCCGTCGAGCGCGTGGGGTTGGGTACGATGCGGCCGGAGTCATACGCGAAACCCTCGAGGTCCCAGATGGGAATGAGCTTCTTGGTGAAGTACTCAATCTCGCGCAGGGGCGTGATCTCGTCGGGGGCTACGAAGGTGTAGGCATGGCCGGTTGCGCCCGCACGGCCCGTGCGCCCGATGCGATGCACGTAATCCTCCGGGTCCATGGGGACGTCGAAGTTGACCACGGCGTCGATGCCGCTCACGTCAATGCCACGGCTCATGACATCGGTTGCCACCAGGAGCTGGACCTTTCCCTCGCGGAAGCGCTCGAGGGCCTTGTCGCGGGCACGCTGCGGACGGTCGGCATGCATGACCTCGACCGAAAGCCCTGCGGCCTTGAGGGTCTTAGACACGTCGTCCACGCGATGCTTGGTGCGGCAGAAGACGAGGATGCGCTCGAGCGCGGCACCCGGCTCGGCCCCACCCGACTGTACCAGCGCCTGAAGCAGCTGGGTCTTCTGTCCCTGGGTAACGGGGCAGAGGTGCTCCTCGACCGTGTCGGCCGTCTCGCCCACGCGGGCAATCTCGACGGTTGCGGGATCGGTGAGCATGGCATCGATGGTGCCTTTGATGCTGGGTGGAATGGTAGCCGAGAACAGGAGGTTCTGGCGCTTTGCGGGAAGCGCTTGCAGGATGCGGCGCACGCTGGGCCAAAAGCCCATGTCAAGCATGCGGTCGGCCTCGTCGAGCACCAGCACGCGCACGCTCTGCAGGTCCACGTGGTGATGCTCCATCAGATCGATGAGGCGGCCCGGCGTGGCAACCAGCAGGTCACAGCCCTGTGCAAGCGCCTTGAGCTGACGGTCGAACTTTGCGCCACCCATTACGATGACGGAACGCTGGCCGGTGTGCTCGCACACGGTGGTCACGACCCGCTCAATCTGCTGCGCAAGCTCGCGCGTAGGGGTTACCACCAGCGCAAGGGGCTGGGCTGGTGCGCCGGAGCCTTGTACGGCCGCCGGCTTGCGGCGACGCCTTCTGCGGCGCTTGGGTGCGGCGGCAGCCTGCTCGGCAGGAGCCTCTTCTGCCGGAGGTTGCGCAGCTGGGGGCTCTGGTGCCGCATCTGGCGACAAGCCCATGATGCGCTGCAGCGCGGGCAGGGCAAAGGCGGCCGTCTTGCCCGTGCCGGTCTGTGCGGAGGCAACAAGGTCGCGCCCCTCAAGGACCAAGGGGATGGACTGTGCCTGGACGGGGGTTGGCTGGGTAAAACCGAGGGCGTCTACCCCGGCAAGTATCTGCTCGTTTAGCCCGAGCTCGGCAAATGAAGTAGTCATAGCATCCAGTATGGGCCAACGCTGGCACAAAGGGCAGCTACTTTTATTCGTTATGGGCAACCTGTGAGGAAATGGGGTGGGGTCGGGTGGAAGAAGCGCCCATATCCGTACAGGGTGCCCGACCCTGTACGCTGCCGGGTGCCGGTTGATCCCAGGCATGCAAACCGCCTTCGTTTCAGCTTGGGGTACAAAGTGAACTCTTTTGATGTGAGCTGCTATGCTAGATTGGCTACATCGCTATTGAGTGGGGGTTACATGATACGAACACCGCAGACGCTATCCGGGCGAATGCGCAGGTGCGGATAGCCGCACTGCCTACGTTTGCTTGTTCGTCCAAAAGATCGGAGACCCCTGTATGCCTATCAACATTCCTGACGGCCTGCCCGCAAAGACCATTCTCCAGCAAGAGCGCATCTTTGCGCTGGAAGAAGAGGTGGCAAGCCATCAGCGTATTCGTCCCTTGCGCCTGGCCATTCTCAACCTCATGCCCACCAAGATCGAGACCGAGACGCAGATCCTGCGCCTCATCTCAAAGTCGCCCCTGCAGGTGAGCTGCGACTTCATGATGGTCAGCGGCCATGAGTCAAAGAACACCTCGGCCGACCACCTGGTCAAGTTCTACGACACCTTCGATGTCTATCGCAACCAGAACTACGACGGCCTCATTGTGACGGGCGCACCTGTCGAGCACCTACCCTTCGATGAGGTCGACTACTGGGACGAGCTCTGCGAGATTATGGACTGGGCCCGTGAGCACGTGTTTTCCACCATGTTCTTGTGTTGGGGCGCCATGGCGGGCCTGTATCACTACTATGGCATCCCCAAGCGCCAGCTTCCGGCCAAGCTGTTTGGCGTGTTCCCGCAGCGCCTGTGCGACGAGTACAGCTTCCTTACCAACGGCTTCGACGAGATGCACAACATGCCGCACAGCCGCCATGCCATGCTCGATGCCTCCGAGCTGGCAAAACACCCCGAGCTCAAGGTGCTTTCCGAAGGGTTCTCCAGCGGTCCTGCGCTCATTGCGACGGAGGACTTCCACGAGATCTATGTGACCGGCCACTTCGAGTACGGCCGCGACACGCTGGCCGACGAGTACTGGCGCGACTTCAAGCGAGGCCTGCCCATTCGCCTGCCCGAGAACTACTTCCCCGACGACAACCCCGAGAAGCAGCCTATTTTCACGTGGCGCAGCCATGCCAACCTGCTGTATCGCAACTGGCTCAACTGGGTCTACCAGATGACCCCGTACGACCTGACTGAGATACCCGACGCCATCAGGCAGCTTCGCGACGACACGTGGGGCCTTGCCGACAAGTTCGAGCGCTAAACACTGCCCGCCACGCCTCTAGGAGAAAAGAGAGACCGTGATCGTTCCCGATATGCTCAGGCTCAACGCAGCCAAGTACCCCAACGAGATTGCGCTGGTAGAGATCAACCCGGCCATGCCCGAAGACCGTCACATCACCTGGCGTGAGTACGATCTGGTTGAGACGACCGACGATGAGCCGTACCGTCGCGAAATCACGTGGTCGGTCTTCGACGAGAAGGCAAACCGCTTTGCCAACCTGCTCATCTCGCGCGGCGTGGGCAAGGGCGACAAGGTGGCCATCCTGCTGTACAACTGCATCGAGTGGCTGCCCATCTACTTCGGCATCCTGAAGACGGGCGCCACGGCCGTACCGCTCAACTTCCGCTACGCGGCAGACGAGATTCTCTACTGCGTGGAGAAGTCCGACTCCGACGTGGTGCTGTTTGGGCCTGAGTTCATTGGCCGTATGGAGAGCATCGTGAGCAAGCTGCAGACGGGCCGCCTGCTGTTCTACGTGGGCGACGACTGCCCCACGTGGGCCGAGAGCTTCCGCGAGCTTGAGGCGCTGTGCTCCAGCCACGACCCGCAGATTCCGCTGTTTGAGTACGACGACGCGGCCATCTACTTTAGCAGTGGCACCACGGGCTTCCCCAAGGCCATCCTGCACAACCACGAAAGCCTGACGCAGGCGGCCGAGATGGAGGCCGTGCACCATGCCATCACGCATGACGACTGCTTCCTGTGCATTCCGCCGCTGTACCACACGGGTGCCAAGTTCCACTGGATGGGATGCTTGACCTGCGGTGCCAGGGCCGTGCTGCTGCGCGGCGTGAGTCCTCAGTACATCTTTGACACGGTGAACCGCGAGCATTGCACCGTGGTGTGGCTGCTCGTGCCTTGGGTGCAGGACATTCTGGCGGCCATCGAGCGCGGCGACCTGAAGCTTGAGGATTACGAGCTCGACCAATGGCGCCTCATGCACGTGGGAGCGCAGCCGGTGCCCAAGAGCCTCATCAAGCGCTGGAAGCAGGTGTTCCCGCACCACGACTACGACACCAACTACGGCCTGTCCGAGAGCACCGGCCCCGGCTGCGTGCACTTGGGCGTCGAGAACATCGACCATGTGGGCGCCATTGGCGTGCCGGGCTACCGCTGGCGGGCCAAGATTGTGGGCGAGGATGGCCACCGCGTGGAGCAGGGCGAGGTAGGCGAGCTGTGTGTGAAGGGCCCCGGCCTCATGACCTGCTACTACAACGACCCGGAGGCCACGCAGGAGACGCTCATCAACGGCTGGCTGCATACGGGCGACATGGCGCGCCAGGACGAAGAGGGCTTCATCTGGCTGGTTGACCGCAAGAAGGATGTCATCATCACCGGTGGCGAGAACCTCTACCCGGTGCAGATCGAGGACTTCATGAGCGCCTGCCCGGCCATTCAGGACGTGGCGGTCATCGGCCTGCCCGACGAGCGCCTGGGCGAGATTGCCGCGGCCATCGTGCAGCTCAAGCCCGACCACGCCGACACCACCGAGGAGGACATCAACAAGTTCTGCCTCGACCTGCCGCGCTACAAGCGTCCGCGTAAGATCATCTTCGCCGACGTGCCGCGCAACGCCACGGGCAAGATCGAGAAGCCGCTGCTGCGCGAGCGCTATGGCGCCTCCAACCTGGTCGACAAGGAGAACCAGGGCTAAGAGAGACAGACAGGGAAACTAAGGGACACGCCCTTCTTTGCCCCGCGGGGCAAAGAAGGGCGTGTCCCTTAGTTTCC
>CACXFC010000280.1 GCA_902766835.1 uncultured Coriobacteriaceae bacterium
GGAGGCCGGCTACGACTTCGACATCTGCTACACCAGCTACCTCAAGCGCGCCATCCACACGCTGAACAACGTTCTGTTCGCCATGGACCGCGAGTGGCTGCCCGTCATCAAGACCTGGAAGCTCAACGAGCGTCACTATGGCGCTCTTCAGGGCATGAACAAGGCCGAGACCGCTGCCAAGTACGGTGACGAGCAGGTCAAGATCTGGCGTCGTTCCTTCGACGTGCCCGCCAAGGCCCTCGAGCCCGGTGACGAGCGCTGCGCCCAGATCGCCGAGGAGTATCGTGACGTCGCAATGAAGGATCAGCTCCCCTACACCGAGTGCCTGAAGGACTGCATCGCCCGTGCATGGCCGTACTTCCAGGACGAGATCGCCCCGCAGCTGAAGGCTGGCAAGCGCGTCCTCATCGCCGCCCACGGCAACAGCCTGCGCTCCCTGGTCATGATGTTCGAGCACCTCACCCCCGAGGAGATTCTTGAGGTCAACATCCCGACCGCCGTGCCGCTGTCCTACACCTTCGATCAGGACTGGAACGTCGTCGACAAGCACTACATTGGCGACCCCGACGTCATCGCCGCCAAGATCGACGCCGTCGCCAACCAGGGCAAGGCCAAGAAGTAGTTTTGCCGCCCAATCGGCATGCAGAAGGGCCCGTCGGGAAACCGGCGGGCCCTTTTCTCATGTGAGGTCATGCCTTGCGGGAAAACAAGGGACACGCCCTTTTTTGCCCCTTGGGGCAAATAAGGGCGTGTCCCTTGTTTTCCACCCAGCAAGAACGTGTGGCTACTTGTTCTGCTGAATGAAGTCGCTCAGCCTGTGCAGGAAGGCAGCCATGTCCTGGCGCGTGACGGGCTGGTCGCCGCGGAAGGTCTTGGTGCCGTCGGCCTCGGTGTAACCAGCGGTCACGCCCGTGGAGGCAAGCCATACGATGTCCTCGGCATGCGGCGTCACGCCCATGACCACGTCGGCGAACGGGTTAGGCGTATCGGCGGCCATCTCGGCGTTTCCGCCCATGATCGTGGTGAGCCTACGCAAAAACGCTGCCAGGTCCTGGCGCGTGACCAACTCGGTGCCACGGAAGGTGTAGGTACCATCGGGCTCCGGATAGCCAGCCGTGATGCCCTGGGTTGCCATCCAGCAGATCTCGTTGTAGTGCGGGGTGAGCTCGTCGAGGTCGACGAAGCGCGCGACGTCTTCGGCCGTGGCCTGATACTCGGGGGAGCCAGCCATGCGATAGAGGAATGCGGCCAGGTCCTGGCGGTTCACAAGCTCTTCGCCGCGGAAGGTGCCATCTTCAAAGCCCTTGGTGATGCCCGCATCGTACAGCCAAGCGATGTCCTCGGCATGCGGAGTCTCATCGGTCACGTCGCTGAACAGCTCGGATGCCTTGGACTTGGATTCGCCGGCAAGGAAGGAGAGCGGCGTGTCTTCCACCACATCGGAAACCGCGCTCGAAACCACCTCGGTGGGTGCCGGCACCTTCTTGGTCAGCTTGGAAATGCCATACCAGATAAGCATGCCAAGCGCCAGGATAAGCAGAAGTATCCCAAGGACGCGCCAAATTGAAAACTTCTTCGGGGTCTCTTCCCAGTCATAAGCCATAGTGCCTCCAAACAACGATTGGCCATCTAATGAAGGGAATTATACGCCCACTCTACTGCCCGCCCACCGGAAGTAGCCAACGGATAGGGTGACCGCGTAATTAAGGGACACGCCCTTTCCCCGAGGGGCAAAAAGGCGTGTCCCTTACCCTTAATATCTCTAGAAAGCAGGTTCTTACACCAGCTTGGCTGCGGCGGCCTTCAGGGCCTCCTCGGCCTCGACATCGGGCTCGAGGTTGGCGATAACCGTATCGACCACGTTGACGCCGTCGCCCTCGGCAGCTTCCTTCCAGGTGTCCATCCACTCGCCGGTGCCCCAGTCATATGAGCCAAAGAGCACCACGGGCTTGCCGTCCAGCTTGCCCTTGCAGGCATCCCAAAGCTCCTCGAAGTCGGGGTCAAGCTCCTCGGCGCCCATGGCGGGGCAGCCGAAGGCAAACGCATCGTAGTTTGCGCACTTGTCCGCGCTGAAGTTCTCCCAGCTGATGGCCTCGCCACCGGCGGCCTCTGCCAGAATGTTGGCCATGGCCTCGGTGTTGCCCGTCTGGGACCAATACACAACTGCAACGCTCATGTTTATCCTCCTCGGATAGCTCTTGAAGCCCGCACTCCTCCGTGCGAGCCTAGTTACCAGAAATGAAGGCACCGCTTACGCGAAGAGCGCATGGAGCGGCTCACCAGCGGCAAAGCGGTTGCGGCAGCGGCGCTCATGCATCTCGAGCATGCGAAAGCGACGCCGGGCAGTTTGCTCGTCGCCGTATGCATGCCAGGCTCCGCGGCAGGTTGCCTTCTCCCCCGCCATGAACCCACGCACGTCCTGTGCCGGGTAACCTAGAAAGACTCCTATCTCATGCGGAAACTCGATGCGCTTGCCGGCATCGACCGCCAGGTAGTAGTCGACAAGCCTTCGGCGCAGCTCAACCAGCAACTCGCGGCGATCGGTTCCGCAATACCCCTGTTCGCGCAGGATGGAGAGGCGCGCGGGGTCGGCCAGCGTGCAACCGAGGTCTTCGGGACGCCAAACCAGCAGGTACACCCTCCTGTCAGTGCGATACAGCACCGAAAGCTCGACACCGTAGGCAGGCAACGCCTCCGCATAGGCCCGCAACGCCTCGTCGAGCGCGCCTCTGCTGAGCTGCCGCCACTTGCCAGCAGCATACGCACGCATGGGAAGCGTAAAGATGGCAGCTGGCTTTACGCCTGCAATTACGGCGCCTGCCATGCGAACCAATACCTCGGAAAAGGCAAGACAGACGTCGTTCAGGCACTCGTCGGCGGAGGCACCCAGCCCCTCACCGAACCTCACGGCCATGGCATGGCGCCCGCTCATGAGGCAAACGCCTTTCCCGCCTTGCGCGACAAATGCACGACCAGCGCATTTCTTACGGCAACGGCAGAACCGGCCACCAATGCCGTAAGTCCTGCGACCATTACTGTCTCCATCAGCTTTCCCTTCAGAAAAAGGTGCCGCCGGCCAGGGGGTTAGACACCGGCGGCACCGCTGAGGCCGTATACGGGTGCGGGGAGAGGACCGCAGCCCCTACGGCAGGGTTAATCGAGCGAGCCTAGCGCAGGTTGTAGAACGCGGACAGGCCACCATAGACGGCGTCGGCACCCAGGCGGTCCTCAATGCGGAGGAGCTGGTTGTACTTGGCAACGCGGTCGGTGCGGCACGGCGCGCCGGTCTTGATCTGGCCGGCATTGGTGCCCACGGCGATGTCGGCGATGGTGGAGTCTTCGGTCTCGCCGGAGCGATGCGACACGACGGCGGTGTAGCCGGCGCGCTTGGCCATCTCGATGGCGTCGAGAGTCTCGGTCAGGCTGCCAATCTGGTTGACCTTGATGAGGATGGCGTTGGCCGAGTCGTTCTCGATGCCCTTGGCCAGACGCTTGGTGTTGGTCACGAAGAAGTCATCGCCTACCAGCTGGATCTTCTTGCCCAGGCGCTCGGTGAGCTCCTTCCAGCCCGCCCAGTCGTCCTGGTCGAGCGCGTCCTCGATCGAGATGATCGGGAACTCGGCGATGAGCGCCTCCCAGTAGTCGATGAGCTCGGACGCGGAGAGCGTGAGACCCTCGCCCTTGAGCTCGTAGAGACCGGTCTCCTTGTTGTAAAGCTCGGACACGGCCGGATCCATGGCGAAGCGGAAATCGGTGCCAAGCTCGAAGCCGGCAGCCTCGACGGCCTCGCTCATGTACTTCAGCGGGTCCTTGTTGGTCTTGAGATCGGGAGCGAAGCCGCCCTCGTCACCCACGCCTGTGGAGAGACCGGCCTTCGCCAGCGTGGACTTGAGCGTCGCATACACCTCGGCACACCAGCGCAGGGCCTCGGCAAAAGTGGGGGCTCCCACCGGCATGATCATGAACTCCTGGAAGTCCACCGTGTTGGTGGCATGCACGCCACCGTTCATGATGTTCATCATGGGAACGGGCAAGGTGTGGCCAGCAGCACCGCCGATGTAGCTGTACAGGGGAAGACCGGCGGAAGCAGCGGCGGCGCGAGCTGTTGCGAGA
>CACXFC010000281.1 GCA_902766835.1 uncultured Coriobacteriaceae bacterium
AGTCAAGTGCAGTGGTATACGAGGGGCAATTAAGGGACACGCCCTTTTTGCCCAGCTGGGCAAAAAGGGCGTGTCCCTTAATTGCCCTCCGAGTTAGCCGAAGCAGTCACAGCGGCCCGCTTGACTCATCTTTAGGGGCAGGCTTGCGCTTACCAGCGCGTCTTCGACCTGACCATCAGACGCATGCCGTTGAGGATAACGAGCAGCGCAACGCCCGTGTCGGCAAAGACCGCCGCACCCATGCCCGCCTTGCCCAGAATCACCAGCAGGAACACGAGCACCTTTACGCCAATGGCAAAGCCGATGTTCTCGCGCACGACGTTCATGGTCTTGGTCGCAAGCTCGAAGAACAGGGGCAGCTGGCGCAGGTCGTCGGAGAGCAGCGCCACGTCTGCCACCTCAAGGGCCGTGTCTGACGCCGCAGCACCCATGGTGATGCCGAGGTCGGCGGCCGCCAGGGCCGGGGCATCGTTGATGCCGTCGCCCACCATGGCTATGACCTCGCCCTTGTGCTGCGCATCGCGAATGTGCGCCGCCTTGTCGCCCGGAAGCAGCTCGGCCGCATAGGAGTCGACCCCCACCTTGGACGAGATGGCTGCCGCCGCATGCACGTTGTCGCCCGTCAGCATGAGCGTCGATGCGACGCCTGCCGCCTTGAGCGCCAGCATGGCAGCCGGAGCGCTGGCGCGCAACGTGTCGGCAACGCCGATGACACCTGCCACGCGCCCTCCACCGCACACCACCAGGGCGCTGGCGCCCACAGAGCCCAGACGCTCCACCTCGGCCGCGACGGCTGCGCCCATGCGGGCATGCGAGCGCGCAAAGCCAAGCTTGCCCACAAGGTACTCGACGCCCTGCGCGGTGGCCAGCATGCCGCAGGCAGGCACCTCCTCCACCTGCTCGAACGTCGCCAGGGGGATGTTCAGCTCCTTGGCGCGGGCAACCACGGCGCGGCCCAGCGGATGGGTGCTTCCCGCCTCGAGCGATGCGGCAATCTGCAGCACGTCACGCTCGCTGGCCCCACTGAAGCACGAGACGCTGGTGACCGAGGGATTGCCCGTAGTGAGGGTTCCCGTCTTGTCGAACGCCACGGTGTGCACCTTCGTCGCCAGGTCGAAGTAGGCGCCGCCCTTTACCAGCACGCCATTCTTCGCCGCACGGGTCAGCGCGGAGACAAAGGTCACGGGGGTAGAGATCACCAGGGCGCAGGGGCAGGCAACCACCAGCAGCGAGAGGGCGCGGTACACCCAGTCGTGCCAGACGGAGGCCCTAAAGCCCGTGAACAGGCTCACGAACAGCGGGATCAGGATGCCGACGATGAGGGCACCCACGATGACCACCGGCGTGTAGGCAGCGGCGAAGCGGTCGACGAAGCTCTCGTAGGGGGCTTTCTCGGCCTGGGCGCCCTGCACCATCGAGACGATGCGCGCCAGCGTCGTGCAGTCCTCGTCGGCCGTGACCTTGATGTCCACGACCGAGCGCGTGTTGAGCGTTCCGGCATAGACCTCCTGGCCCACGCCCTTGTCCTGCGGGATGCTCTCGCCGGTGACGGGAGCCTCGTTGAACGAGGAGTAGCCCTTGAGGATGATGCCATCGAGTGGGATGCGCTCGCCCGGCAGGATGCGGATGCGCTGGCCCTCCTCCACTTCCGCGACCTCGACGTCTGAGGTGTGACCATAGCTGTCGACCACGTGCGCCACGTCGGGCGTGAGGTCCATGAGCTCCTTGATGGAGCCCGAGGTCTTGCGCATCGACCAGCCCTCGAGCCACTCGCCCACCTGGTCGAGGAAGATGACGATGGCGGCGTCCCTGAAGACCTCCGCGTCGCCTAGGAAGCCGAGGATGAGGCCGCCGATGACGGCAATGCTCATGAGCACGTTCATGTCTGCCGTGCGGCGCTTCAGCGAGGCCCAAGCCATCGGCGCGATGAACGCCAGGCCTGCCAGCGCGGCAATCACATAGAAGACGGTGGATACCTGCTGGTTGTGCACGAGTAGCTCGGTTATGAGCCCCAGCAGCAAGGCGCCACCCGAGAGCCCCATGAGCAGCTGCTCGCGGTGCTCCACGACCCACGGGCGCCCGGCCTCGAGGCGGGCACGCTCGTCATCGGTAAGCTCGAGGTCCTGCCCGCAGGAGCGCACGCAGGCCAACACCTGACGCTTGCATTCGTCGACCGTCACGTTCTCCTCGGCCACGACGTCAAGGGTGGCCGTGGCGTAGATGAGCCGGGCATCCTCAACCGACGAGAGCGCGCGGACGGCATTCTGCGTGTTACGCGCGCAGTTTGGGCAGTCGATGCCCAGCACGTGGTACGAGAAGCTCGGCTGCCCCTTGAGCTCGCGGGGCGGCTCGTCGTCGTGGGCACAATCGCAATCACAGTCGCAGTCGCACGAGCAGCCATCCTCGTGGCAGTGGTCGTGCTCGTGATCGTGGTCATGGTGGTGCTCGTGATCGTGGCCGTGGTCCTGCTCGTTTGCGTGGACCTCAGCCGGCTCGGCAATCGACTCGTCCACGGTATCCTGCAGCGCTTCCTTAGTCATGGTTACTCCCCCTCTGCGGGCACGGCCTCAGCCGCATGCTCGAGGCCAACGCGCATGAGCGTGGTCACATGGTCATCTGCCAGCGCATAGATCACGCGCTGGCCTTCGCGGTGCGCGGAGACAAGGCCTCTGTCGCGCAGCAATCTGAGCTGGTGCGATATGGCCGATTGCGTCACATGGCACAGCTCCTTGAGCTCGGAGACGCTGCAGTCGCTCACGCAGAGTGCCGAGAGAATCTGGAACCTCGTATAGTCGGACAGCGCGTCAAAGATCTGCGTAGCCCCGTAGACGATGTCCTCGTTCTCCAGATAGCTCTGTATGGCTGTGTCAGCCTGGTTGTGATGCATGGTCTACTCCTTCCAGCCAAGTCTAATATATGAGCATCTGTTCATATATTCAAGTACTATTTTGATTTGAGTGAGAATTCTCGAGCACGGCTTCGAAAACGCAGGTGGAAGGTAGATGAAAGCCGGATTTTGCGGACTGGTTGGTGACCCGTCCGCACCAAACGGCCTTTATGACCCTCCAAAGGCCGCATTCTGCGGACCGGTGGTTGACCCGTCCGCGCCACGCGGCCTCTTTGCCCGTTTTGTGCCTCGGTCTGCCGCTTCCCCCTCGCGCCGTTTCGACTCCGGCCGCTTTGGGTACACTTTTCTCTATGAACACCAATGCATCTCATAAGAGACTTTCGCTCATACAGCTGGGACTGCTTGTGGCACTGGCAGCCTGCGCGGGCGCCGCCTTGGCAAGCGACTCGGAATCCGCTCGCTTTGGCCTTGCCGTCCTCGCCGCCGCCCTCACGGTCCTCGACCTCGTCAGCATGCAGCGCTCACAAGACGATGCGCAGCAACCGCTGCAGGCGCAGCATGAGCAGCCGCAGCCCGCAGTTGTGACCCGCGAGTCGAGCCACACGCCCGCTGTGCAGGAGGCACCCCGCCCAGCGGCCCAGCCCTCCCCCGGCCCGGAAGAGACCACGCTCGCCGCCACGCCAGATACAGCCGTCGCGCAAGCCGCTCCCCCGGCACTGCAGCCCGAGCCCGAATCCGAGCCCGCGAGCCCTGCGCCAACCAAGCCCGCCGTCTCGCATCTCGACTTCTCCGAGCTGTCCCACCAGCTCACATCGGCCGACAACCCCATCGCCGAGCTCAAGCGCTTCGTAGGCGACATCCGCACGCGCGAGGCAGGCGACAGCCCAGACGTCACGCCACCCAGCGACCTCGAGCGCTACGCAGCCCGCATGCTCGAGGAGGCAGGCCTCTTTGCCAACGACGTGACGCTGCCCGAACTCACCGTGGTGCGCCCGCGCCCGTCGCGCATGGTCTATCTGCGCTGCCTCGACCCCTCGCTCCCCTATCTGGCAAAAGTGCGCATCATCAAGCTCGAGGCCGCGCTCAACGCCATCAGGTTTGCCAGCTCCTCGCTGTCCGCCAACGCCACCATGCAGGAGGCCTATCAGCTCAACCAGGGCCTTGCGCGCTCGATCATCGCGCAGGCAAGCCCCCTGACCGAGCCCCTCGACCTCTCCGAGGTGGGGCCGTGGCCCGAGGGCGAATGGACGGTGCGCTATGGCATCTCGCAGGCCATCGAGACGCTGCAGCTCCCCTATCGGCTGGTGGCGCACTATCGCACCAACGTGGCCGACGGCAACGTTGCCATCGAGATCGAGCTGCCGCCCGCCGAGGTGTTTCCCTCCTCGTGCTACGTTGATGACCTTGGCATCGTGCCCACCACCGGCGACATGCGCCAGCGCGCTGCCGCAGACTATGCCCTCAGGCTGGCGATTCTTCTGGCCGCCTGCGCGTTCCGCTGCTCGGAGAAGATCAAGCACGTCTGGATTGCCGGCATAAACGAAACCGCCACGCGCCGCACCTGCTACCTCTCCGTCGACTTCGACCGCTGGCGCTTTGGGCGACTCGACCTCGAACACATCGACGACCTCGAGGAGACCTACCGCCAGTTTGCCCCGGTCTTGCGCTACGAGGACGGCTGGCTCCGCCCGGTGCGCCAGGGCTTCCACCTCGAGCAGGAGCGCTTCTGCCCCAAGCGTCGCTACCTCCCCGTCTCGCTCTCATCCAGAAGGCTCAAGGGCCATCTGGCCGAGTCGCTGGGCACCGATCACGTCTCGGGCCTGTCCATCGAGGAGAGCGACGGCCGCACGCTGGTGGCCAACGCAATCATGATGCGCCTTGCGCCCACGCAGGACAAAGACTCGACCCAGAAGAACGTGCGCACGGTCATGGAACTGGCCGGCGACGACCCCGACCCCAGCGTGCGCCTGGCTGCCGAGCGCGTCGTGCGCGGGCTTGTGGACGGCACCTTGTCCGAGGACGCCTTTGCCGTTGGCGAGGAATTCGTTCGTGGCGACGCCCTCACGCGCGCCAACGACCGCGCCAAGGAGCTGCTCGCCAAGCAGCAGCCCGCGCAAGCGGAGCAGGTCGTAGCCCCCATACTCGCCAGCCTCGACGAGCAGGGCACCTACGCGGACGGCACGGGCATCGTCTACCGCTACTTCAACTCCTACGTCGAGCGTGCCCTGTACAACCGCCTGGAGGCGCCAGCGGACGGCGGCAGGACCGTCATGCTCGTGCCCGACGCATACTATGAGGCCCATCTGCTTGCATCGGTGTGTGCCCTCATGCAGGGACGCCACGACGAGGCGCTCAGCCATGCCCAGCGCCTCGTGGAGCTTGCGCCCCTCGATGCCCGCGCGCGGCTGCACGCTGTCAAGTGCCTCGAGGTGCTCGACCGCGACGACGAGGCCATCGAACAGCTCTGTGCCCTGCTCGAGCGCGCCTGGGAGCCCCAGGGCCTCGGATTTGCCTACTATCGCATGGCCTACTTCCAGTGGAAGCGCGGCAACATTCGCGCGGCACAGGCCTGCTACCAATGCGCCATGCACTACCTGCCCCAGGCGGTTCCCATGCTGGCCATGGAGCTCTCGATGCTCTACCTGCAGAACCCCGACGCCGTGCAGGAGACGTCCTCCGACGAGCAGATCGAGGAGACGCTTGCCGCGTACAACATCCCCATCTCCCCCACCGAAAAGACCTCCGAGGTGTTCTACGATTGCGCCCGCGCGTCGCTGGATGCCGAGATCTTCCCCGTTGCACGCATGTTTGCGCGAGTGCTTGCTGCCTTCTCGGGAGACGACATCATCAGCGGCGTCATCCGCTCACTCGAAGACGAGCCCGACCGCTAGGCAGGCGAACCCAAAGCAATACGTTATAGGTCAGGGAACAGCTACGCAGGCACTAAGCGCCGTGCTAGACGCCGTAGTAGAAGTCGTCGGCAGGCATCGCGTCGCCCACAATGGCCGGCTCGATATCGTAGAGCACCTGCAGGAAGCCCTGGACGGCCGTCTTCATCTCCGCGCCCTGAATGCACACGGGGTGGCTGCCGGGAGTCACGCGCTCGTCGAGCAGCTCCTGCTCCAGTATTCCCGCATCGGCAATGAGCGGATTGGCGACGGTTGGATCTTCAGATGCAAGCTGGGAGGACTCGTCAAGCGCGGCAAGGAACTCCGCCGTGATCTTCGGGTGCTCCGCCACAAAGGCGCTGCGAGCCACCACGACGCTGCCAACCATGCGCGAGCCGTCGGCAGTAAGCGCGTCCCAGGCGTCGGTGAGGTCGACGACGTGCACCAGGTTGTTCTCGTCCGTCACCGCAAGCGACGCATAGGGCTGGGCAAGGAAGGCCACCGCACCCTTCTCCTTCGTGAGGGTGGCCACCGCCGCTGCCGGCTCGTTGATGACCTGAATCTGGGTCTTGTCCGTCAGGTGCAAGATGTCGAGCAGGTGCTGGGCGCCACAGAGGCCCTCGGCGCCGGCACCGCTGAAGTACACGGTCTTGTCAGCCAGATCTGCCAGGCTCGAGATGGAGCTGTCGCTGGTGACAAGCGCCAGCGGGCTCAGCGAGTTCACGGCAAGCACGGTGATGCCACCCACCTCGTTGTAGTAGGTGGCGGCGGTGCTAGGCGGCAGCAGCGCAATGTCGACGGCGCCCTCCTCGAGGGCGGGAAGAATCTGCTCGGCACTGGTGGTGATGGCCACGCGATAGGCGCCCTTGAACTTGCCCTCCTCCGCCATCTGAGACATGAAGGAGGCAAGGCCTATGGAGCTGGTGCCATGCGATGCGGCCACGTTGACCGTCACCGCCTGAGTGTCAGCCTGCTCCTGCGCCGGCGCGTCGAGCGTTTCGGAGGATTTCTGGTTCTGGCAGCCGCAGAGCAGCGATGTAGCCAGTACGCATGACAGAGCTGCTGTCGCAACCTTGCCGAAAGCCGATGAAGCGCTCTTGTACATGATCCTTTGGCCTCTCTACCTCAAGATGTCCCCGGGCGAATCTCCCGCAACGCCTAACTCTACCCTTGGCACTGCCAATCCACAAGCAAAGCAGAGGATAGCAGCCACTTCATCACATTATGAGGCTATAGACGCACACCAGGGGCATACCCCCTGCCCCTGAAGATGAGCCACGCGGGGCCGTAGGCAATTAGGGGACACGCCCTTTTTGCCCCGCGGGGCAAGAAGGGCGTGTCCCCTAATTGCCAGCATATGGACTTACTCGAAGTGCACAGCCACCTTGGCGTCAGGCTACATCAACTTCATGCCCGCGTCCCAGGCGCCGCCAACAACCTCGCCCACCACGCGATAGATGCGGCGCGTGGAGTCGTACACGATGGGACGCATCTTGCCAAAGTCCAGACGGCCCTCGTCGTCGAGCACCGACTCGTCAACGCGCGTGTTCACCACGCGGCCCACGATGCGGGCACCGCGCTCGTCGCCCTCGACGGAAGTGACCTCGCACTCCATGGTGAGCGGGAACTCCTCGATCACCGGTGCGTCAACAAACTCGGACTTCGTGAACGTGAGGCCCGAGGCGGCAGCCTTGTCGACCTTGTTGCCCGTTGCGATGCCGAAGTAGTCGGCCTCCACCACATGGGCGACGTCGGCCGGCGACACGGTGAAGGCGCCGCGCTTCACGATGTTGGCCGTGGTCTTGTGGTTGCCGATGTTGAAGCAGATCTCGTGGCGGCTGCACTCGCCTGCCCATGCCGCATTCATGGCGTTGGGCGTGCCGTCCTCGCCATAGCTCGCAATGATGAACACCGACTGCGGGAACAGCTCGCCCGCGCTTCCAAGGTTCTTGAATGCCATGCTCATGCCACCTTTCGGCTCTCGCGTGATTGATATCTGCACAAACAGGAGTATCCTTCACTACTAGAGCAGATGCTAGTACTGTCTTTGAAGATAGCGTAAGGGGCCAAGCATGACCGACGTCAGGGGCATCGAGGGTGCAAGCTTCGAGGGAACCGGCTACAGCTATACGCTTTCCCTCATCCAGGGCAAGCACAAGATGCCCATCCTCTACTGCCTGATGGAGTACCAGCCGGTGCGCTTCAACGAGATGCGTCGCTACCTGGGGAAGGTGACCGACCGCACCCTCTCGGCCAACCTCAAGGAGCTCGAGGCCGACGGGCTTGTGGCCCGCAAGGAGTACCCACAGGTGCCGCCCAAGGTGGAGTATTCGCTCACACCCCTGGGCGCGTCGCTGATGGTGGTGCTCGACCAGCTGTGCACCTGGGGCGAGGCACACATGTAGCGTAGGCTGGCGATACGCTCCCAGCCCCGCCGTGACACGTGCTGTGAACTGCGTCGATTCAAACAAAACGCAGGCTTTGGCTAATTCTTCTGGCAGCGATACTGCTACCATGGACAGAACCCGACATGAAGGTGCCCCTGGGGCGCCCGACGAGAAGGAGACGACATGGGAACGCGCGTAGCCGTCATCGGCATCATCATCGAGTCAAGTGCCTCGGTGGACCAGCTCAACGACATCCTGCATGAGTACGGCCAGTACATCATCGGCCGCATGGGCATCCCCTACCGCGCCAAGGGCATCAACATCATCAGCATTGCCATCGACGCCAGCCAGGACGTCATCTCGGCGCTGGCGGGCAAGATCGGCAACCTGCCCGGCGTCAGCGCCAAGACGGCCTATTCCAACTTCGTCTCCGAGGCCTAGGCCAGCCCATGGACAACAGGACATACGAGCTCATTGACGAGCTGAGCGAGACCAGGCGCCTTGACGCCGATGGCTTTGAGTACTTGGTGGCCCACCAAGACGAGGACGCCGCATCCGAGCTGGCCCGGCGCGCCGTTGCGGCACGCGAGCCCTACTACGGCACCAAGGTCTTCGTGCGCGGCCTCATCGAATTCTCCAACATCTGCAAGAACGACTGCCTCTACTGTGGCCTGCGTGCCAGCAACAGCTCCTGCGAGCGTTACCGCCTGAGCGCCGAGGATGTGCTGAGCTGCACTGACGCGGGCTACGAGCTGGGCTTTCGCACCTTTGTGCTCCAAAGCGGCGAGGACGGCTGGTACAACGACGAGCGGCTCTGCGCACTGGTGGCCGCCATCCACGAGCGCCACCCCGACTGCGCCATCACGCTCTCGGTAGGCGAGCGCAGCCGCGAGAGCTACGCACGCCTGCGCGAAGCGGGGGCAGACCGCTACCTCCTGCGCCACGAGACCGCGGACCCGCAGCACTACGCAAGGCTCCACCCCCAGGCCATGTCGTTCGAGAACCGCATGCGCTGCTTGCACGACCTGCGCGAGCTTGGCTATGCGGTGGGCGTGGGCATGATGGTGGGCTCTCCCTACCAGACGCCCGCGCACCTGGCGGCCGACCTCTCCTTCATCGCCTCCTTCAGGCCCGAGATGTGCGGTCTGGGGCCCTTCATCCCCCATCACGCCACCCCCTTTGCCCACATGGCCGCGGGCACGCTCGAGCAGACCTGCTACCTGCTCTCCATCGTGCGGCTCATCAACCCCGCCATCCTGCTGCCGGCCACCACGGCCCTGGGCACCATCGACCCGCTGGGACGCGAGAAGGGCATGATGGCAGGGGCCAACGTGGTCATGCCCAACCTCTCCCCTTCCGGCGTGCGCGGCAAGTACCTGCTCTACGACGGGAAGATCTGCATGGGAGACGAGGCCGCAGAATGCAGGCGCTGTCTCGACCTGCGCATGGAGCGCATCGGATACCAGGTTGTGGTCGACCGCGGCGATCCGGCCGTCTAGCACGTCCCGTCACACGCGATACCCGCAGCAGCCCGTCCACCTAAGCGAGAGGAAGCATCCATGAGCCTCAACAGCACCCCTTCGGGTGAGCGCACCCAGATAGCCTTCTTCGGCGTACGCAACGCCGGCAAGTCAAGCCTCGTGAACGCCGTCACCGGCCAGCAGCTGGCCGTCGTGTCCGACGTCGCGGGAACCACCACCGACCCCGTCCGCAAGGCCATGGAGCTTCTGCCCTTGGGTCCGGTGGTCATTGTCGACACACCCGGCATCGACGACACCGGCTCGCTTGGCGAGCTGCGCGTCGCCACGACACGCAAGGTGCTTGCCACGTGCGACGTGGCCGTCCTCGTGGTGGACGCGCGCCATGGCGCCTGTGAGGCCGACCGCGAGCTGCTTGCCCTGTTTGCCGAGCGCTCCGTGCCCTGCGTCGTTGCCCTCACCAAGGCTGACCTGCTCGGAGATGAGCCCGTCGCCCGCGAGGGCCTTGAGGGCGCCGCAGAGGCCGTCGTGGTCAGTTCCCTTACGGGGCAAGGCATCACGCAACTCAAGGAGACGCTGGCACGCCTGGGAAGCCCCACAGGGCCCGAGCCGCGCCTCATCGCCGACCTGCTGGCCCCACAAGACCTCGTGGTGCTTGTGATACCCATCGACTCCGCAGCCCCCAAGGGCCGCCTCATCCTTCCGCAGCAGCAGACCATACGCGACACGCTCGAGGCGGGGGCAAGCGCCCTCATGGTGCGCGACACCGAGCTTGCGGCCACGCTCGCCTCGCTCCCCACCCCTCCGCGTCTTGTGGTCACCGACTCCCAGGCGTTTGGCAAGGTGGCGCGCATCGTGCCGGTAGAGGTGCCCCTCACGTCGTTCTCCATACTCTTCTCGCGCTACAAGGGTGACCTCTCACTGCAGGTGGCGGGGGCACGCGCCATCGACTCGCTCACCGACGCCTCAAAGGTGCTCATCTGCGAGGGTTGCACGCATCACCGCCAGTGCGAGGACATTGGCACGGTGAAGATGCCCCGCTGGATACGAGAGCACACCGGCTGCGACCCCACCTTCTCGTTCACCTCGGGCGGCGATTTCCCCCTCGATCTCAGGGGCTATGACCTGGTTGTCCACTGCGGAGGCTGCACGCTGGGAGCGCGCGCCATGCGCAGCCGCATCGAGCAGGCTGGCGCGCAGGGAGTGCCCATCACCAACTACGGCGTGGCCATCGCCCACATGCACGGCATCCTGCCGCGCGTCCTCTCCCCCTTCGAGGGGCTGTAGGCACGCGACGTGCACATGAGGGCAACTAAGGGACACGCCCTTTTTTGCCCCGCGGGGCAAAAAAGGGCGTGTCCCTTAGTTGCCCTATCCCTTAGTTGGGCCTCGGGGTCGGTTCTCGCGGCACGCCAAGGTACCTGCTACCACTTGCGGTGCGGACGCGGATGGGTGAGCTTGTCGATGCAAAGCGCCAGCTCGCCCAGATAGATCAGCTCGCGGTGGTCCTCCACCCAATACAGGGGCGGAATGTACTGCTCGGGGACGATCTTCGCAATCTCCTCGCGCAGTGCGTCCATGTCGTTGACCAGCGCCGAGTACACGTAGATCGCATCGGGGGAAATGGTGCAGATGCTCGCCGCAAGGTAGGAGGCGATAATCTCGCGCATGCCCTCGTAGATCCACACCATCTCGTGGGTCTTGCCCGAGTACTTGAAGCGCTTGGACAGAGACGACATCTCTCCGCCAAAGTTGAGGCGTCCCTTCGAGAGGTGCCCATCCACCACCAGGCCCTCGCCGCAGAACAGGTTGCCCGTGCGCTGGGCATGGAAGACCACGGTGTCGTAGTCGGTCTGGCTCATGTAGCAGCCCATGGCCGCCGCATTGGAGTTGTTATCCACATAGACTTCGATGCCGTAGCGCTCTTCCAGCATGCGCCCCTGGTCGTAGTCGCGGATGTCGCTCGAGGGCATCGAGATGGACCCGCGGTTGATGATGCCGGGCAATGCGATGCCAATGGCGTCGAGGTCGCTGACGTTGAAGCCGTCCAGCTTCACGGTGGCCAATACGTCCTCGATGTCGCGGAAGTCCACCTGGCGCTTGTACACCGTGCCCGTGAGCGCCACGCCCTTGTTGGCAAAGATGCGATATCCGATGATCTGCGAGTGGACGCGGCGGATGACCGTGACCACCATGACGTCCTTCGAGTCGTCGATGGGACGCACCACCTGCACGGTGCTCCCGGTGTCGTCCTGGTCGATGCCCTCGGACATGGCGTCGAGCAGCAGGTGCAGCGTGGCCTTCACGTCGAAGGT
This sequence comes from uncultured Coriobacteriaceae bacterium, assembly GCA_902766835.1. Taxonomy (GTDB): domain Bacteria; phylum Actinomycetota; class Coriobacteriia; order Coriobacteriales; family Atopobiaceae; genus UBA1367. Next base: position 11,917 of record CACXFC010000281.1, read on the forward strand.
CGCAAAGATTTGGTCGGGGATCTCGATGACCGTGGCATTGGGGAAGGCCGTCACCGCGTCCTTGTAGCGGTACCCCATCTGCGGGGCAACCATCACCACGTCGTAGCGGCCGTTGCGCGCGATGGCGTCGTCGAGCGGGCAGGCAGTGAAGTCGTAGTTGAGCGAGAGGCGCTCGGCCATCGCCGTCAGCTTGTTCTCGTACATGGTGGTGGTGATGCCGGCCGCACAGCACAGCAGCACGCGGGTCATGCCGCGGATGTCGGTGCGATCGAGCACCTCGGCCATCTCGAGGAAGAGCTCCTTGGCGCGCAGCTCGTCATCCAGCTCGAAGCGCACGCGGAACATCGGCGCGCCGTCCGCCTTGCGCGTGATGTGCATTTCCACGATCTCGGGATTGTCTCCCTGCGGGTGGAAGATGATCTTGCCAAACATGCTGTTGGTGGCCAGCCTGATGTGCTCGTTGTCCACCCAGGTGATGGTGCAGCCCTCAATCTGGCGCGAGAGGACCCATTCGCGGTAGCGCTGCCCCGCCCCGTGGATGCCAATCCACGACTCCTTGCAGTAGGGCAGGTGACGGTGGATGCTGCCGTCGGGCAGCTCTCCCAGCTTCACCACCTGGTTGTAGAGCTCCACGTGCTGGCGGTCGCGCAGCATCATGTCGTCGTGGTAATGGCCTGCGTACCACACCTTCAGCCGACACTTGTCGAGGCGGTCGTCCACCTGCTGCAAGAATGCCGTCAGGGCGTCGTCCTGCTCGCGGCTTGGGTCGTAGTGGCGCACCATGGCATGGCGGCGCAGCTTGCGGGGCACCTCGTGCGTGAAGACGTAGTCAACCTGCCAGTTGACGCGCTCGAGGTTTGCAAGGGCCTCGTCGTACTCCTCCTGGCTGGGCATCTCGCGTGGCCACCACGACTCGCCCTCGATACGGCCTCCGATATCGTGCGAGGGAGCCCCTCCCATGCAGAACCAGCGGCCGAACTTGCCCATCTCGTAGACCTGCCCGCGCAGCAGGTGAATGATGTGCTTGGTGCCCGGTATGCGCGAGACCTTGCCCCCGCGCCACTCGCAGGTGGGAAAGCTGTCAAGCAGCGTATAGTTCTCGTGGTTGCCATCTATGAACAGCGTCGTCCACGGCCGGCTGTCGAGCCAGTCGAGGAAGAACTTCTCCTCGAGCGTGGGCGGGTTGGTCCACACGAGGCCAAAGTCGCCACAGATTACCAGAAAGTCGCTCTTCCGAAGCTTCGTGCCCAACGGCCAGCGCTCCGGCGTGAGTTTTCCTATGTCCAACCACCCGTGTATGTCGCCCGTAACATAGACCGCCATGACCTCACGTCCTCCTCGTCGAGGGTTGGGCGCAACCTATCCTCCTATGATACGGCAGCATGCGGAGCTGTTTACGGAGCTTGGTGCCGAACGGCAACCACCTTGGCCCCTACGCGCGAACGGGCAGGAAGACCACCGCATCCCCATCGCCGATGAGGTCGAACATCTCCATCTCCTCGGCGTCGACGCGCGCCACCAGGTTGCGCGTCCCGTCATCTGCAATCGGCTCGAGCACCACCTGCACCTCGCCGGCATAGTGCTTGTAGTTGTCGTTGACGATGACCACGTCACCGCGCTCGAAGGTGTCGCCCACATGGCGGCGCGGAGCAATCGTCTCGTCGGAAAACACGATGCGCTCGATGCGCGTGCGCCAGATCCACTCCGAGCTGTCGCCAAAGTCGATGTGCGGATAGAAGTCAAAGAGAATCTCGCGCTCGAGGTCGGAGATGTCAAAGAGCGGCTCGATGCGGACCTTCTTCTGCACGATGTCGCCCTTGCCCGCGACCTTGAGCGAGTCGATGAGGTCTGCGGCCACCTTGCGAGCCTTCTCACGCGTGGGCTCAGGGTTGACCTCGGCAACGGCCTCGGCCACAGCCGCAAGCTCCTCGTCGGAGGCGTACGCGTTGCCAAAGAGTATGTCGGTCACATTGCCGGTGGCGGCCATGATGCGCGCCTGAAGGTCGGCCGGATAGAAGCGCAGGCGCTCCACTGTGGGAAGCCCGCAGACCGCGTCCCACACGCCGTGGGTGTCCGGCGCCTGCGAGGCGATGAAGGCGCCCACACGGATGCCCAACGGCGCCAGACGGGCATTCACCTCCTGGAAGCGATCCCACCTAAAGCCGGTGTAGCGCTGCGGGTAGAAGTTGTGGCAGGCAAGGATGCGCGCGCGGTCGACACCGCGCTCGACCAACGACGCAATCGTCTGAGGCTCGAGGGCCGAGGCGTTGTATTCGATCTTTATGCCATGGGGGTTACACAACATGTCATAGTTGTCATCCTCGCCATAGGCCCCGTCCATGCGCAGGATGTCGGCACCAATTTCCGCGAAGACCGAGAGGTCCTGCGGCGTGGCGCCCAGGCGCGCCAGGCACTCGGGATTCACATCAAGCGCCACTTCCATGCCCACCTCGTGGGCCACCGCATCAAGGTCCCTGAAGTAGGCCAGCACCTCTTCGGGCGTACCCTCAACCGAGAACATGCTCGTGAAGATTCGCTTGTATCCAAACCCAGCCGCTCGCCGCAGATAATCGGCAATCTCGTCAAGGGGACGAATGTCCGGATACACAGAAACGCCCAGGGTGATCATGGCAACCTCCGATTGGCTGATCGAACTATCGCATGTATTGACATAATCTCACACAGAAAAAGGGCGGGACACCTTCAAATAGGTCTCCCGCCCTAGATTTGCCAGTATAGGCAAGCAGGCTACTTAGCGAGCCTCTCATAGAGGTCGATGAACTCAACAGCCATCTGCTTGAAGACTTCGCAGCTCATCATCTGGTCCTCAGCGTGGATGAGGAGCAGGCAGACGAGGTCGGCAGAGTTCTTGCCCTCAACGGCAAGCTGAGCCTCCTGGGCAAGGAGCTTGGCATGAGGATCATGAGCCTGGGTCATGAACTCGTCGCCGTCCTTGACGAGCTGCTTGGCAGCGTCGATGTTGCCGGCCTTGGCCTCCTGGATGGCGCCAATGTAGCTG
>CACXFC010000282.1 GCA_902766835.1 uncultured Coriobacteriaceae bacterium
GCGCTGTCCGAGCGCCCGCAGGGCGCGAGTTCGCCGCCCTGCCGCGCCTGCGCGACGAGCGCCCATCCCGCGAATGAGCGGCGGGCCCCGCGCCCCGTGCCCGAGGACCGTCCCCGATTCACACGCATGAGAAACGAGGACCGTCCCCGATTCACACGGGTGTGAAACGAGGACCGTCCCCGATTCCGATGTGCGGCAAGGGATGTCCCTGTTGCGTGTGGGTTAGGCTTTGATGAGGCGGGCGCAGAAATGGCCGTCTTCTGCGCCGCTCGTGGGCATAGAGAGGAAATGGCCCGCGGAAGTATGGCGCGCCGACACCAGCTGTGCAAGCTGTTCGTCCTGCACGCAGGCAGGCGCTTCGCCCACCGCTTGTAGGCAAAAGCCCTCGCCCTCGGGGCTTGCCAGAAACGCCTGCACCACGGCTTCGTCCTCCTCGCACAACACCGAGCAGGTGGCGTAGACCAGCACGCCACCAGAGGCAACCCGTGAGGCGGCAGCCTTGAGCAACCGCAGCTGCAGCTCAACCAGCCCCTCAACATCGGCAGGCGCAAGCGATGAGGCAATCTCGGGATGGCGACGCATCGTGCCCGTGCCGGAGCATGGCGCGTCAAGCAGCACGGTCGAGAACTGGCGATCAAGCTCAGGGGGAACATCGGCGCCAGCCAGCAGCGTTGCATCAAGCTCAACGCAGCGGACCACGTCAGCCAGCCCCGCGCTGTCCATGCGCCTTTGCGCCACGCGCACCTTGTAGGGCACACTCTCTACGCCCACCACCAACGTGGGGTGCACAACTCCCGCTCCAGCCGCCAGCAGAATGGACTTCGTCCCTCTCCCCTGCCCGATCTCGAGCAGCTCGGAAGGCTCCGCCGGCGCCGCCAAGCGGCAGACCACCTGCGCTGCAAGGTCCGCCACAACCAGCTCTGCCCGGGCAATCATGTCACTCTCTGCAAGCGCAGAGGCACCGCCCAGCACAAGACAGCCCGCAACGGGTCCCACGGCACTTACGTCCACGCCCGCCGACACAAGCCTCTCGCGAGCCTCATCCACGCTGCACAGCCCCTCGTTGACCGCCACATACACGGGGGGCGGCTCGAGCTGGGCCAGGCAGAAGCTCTTTGCATACTCCGTACCGCGGTCGGCAACCACGCGCTCAACCAGCCATGTTGGCAGGCCCGACACCAGCACGAGGTCTTCCACGCGTGCCGCGCCGTTCGCAAGACGCTCGCGAGCGGCACTCACCTCCGCACGCCCCTCGTCAGCAAGGCGCCTAAGCACGGCGTTGGCAAGCCCGGTTGCCCGCGGCGACACGCTGCGTACCAGCTCCACGCCCTGGCTCACCGCCACGCCTGTGGGGGTGCTCAGGTAGCAGAGCTCGAAGGCAGAGATGCGCAGGGCGTCGCGCACCCGCGGCTCCAGAGCGGAAGGCTTGCGCAGGCGCGCGTCAATCAAGGCATCTAGCTGGGCGGTTGCCGCCGTTGCGCCAAGAGCGAGCCTGAAGGCAAGCGCCTTATCTGCCCCGCCAAGGGCGCGCATCGCCTTGTCCTCGCGAGCCATGTCGCGAATGCGCCCGCTGTTGCGGCGCCTTCTGCTCACCAGCCCCAGCGCAACGCGCCGGGCATCAGACAGCTTTGCCACCAGCCCCTACGCCCTTTCCCAGGTAAGGCCTTGGCCACGCAGGCCAGCCGCCCAGGCAGAGGCGTCCATCTCGCGTTTGCCGTCGGGCTTCACGCGATCAAGCTCCAGGGCGCCGTCCGCGCACCCAAGGCAGACGTGCCCCTTGCGCGCCAGGACGGAGCCTTGCTCGACCGCAGCGTCAGACAGGTGCGCAGCCAGGGCACGCACGCCCTTGCCGCCAACCACCAGCCGCGCGGGGGCGGCGTCCAAGGAGGCACGCACGCGGCGCACGTTGCGCAGGGCATCGTCGGCCGGATCAAGCAGCATCTCATGCTTCTCGACCTTGGCTGCATAGGTCACCAGCGACTCATCCTGCTCCGTCCATTCCACACTGCCATCGGCCAGCGAGGGCACGGCAGCCAGCAGCTCGCGCGCGCCAAGCTCCGCCAGCTCGGCCATGACCGTGGCGCAGTCCTTGTCGCCCACCTCGACGGACGCCTGGCGGCAGTAGGCTCCCGCGTCCAGCTCGTGGACCACCTCCATGATGGAGACGCCCGCGCGCTCGTCGCCTTCCAGCACGGCACGCTGAATGGGCGCAGCTCCACGCCAGCGCGGTAATAGCGACGCGTGAACGTTGACACAGCCACACGGCGCGAGCGAGAGCACGCTGTCGGGAAGGATGCAGCCAAAGGCCGCCACGGCAATGAGGTCGGGCTTCGCCGCGGTAATCTGTTCCAAGACCTCAGGCGTGATGCGCTTGGTCTCAACGACCTCTATGCCCAGCTCAAGCGCCGCCGCCTTGACCGGCGAGGGCACGAGCTTGCGTCCGCGGCCACGCACGGCATCGGGACGCGTCAGCACGAGCGGAACCTCGTGCGCCGCGGCCAATGCGCGTAGCGACGGGACCGCAAAGTCCGGGGTACCCATGAAGACGATGCGCATGCAAACTCCTCCTTGTTCGATCTGATGTGGCGAGGCGGCCCCAGGGGCCGCGCGCAGCGCTAGTCGACGTCTGTGTCGCCGGGCTTTGCACCTGCCTGCAGGGCTTCCTTGAACTCCTGCATCTTTGCCGCGCGCTTGAGCGGACGCAGGTGGTCGACCATGGTCACGCCATGCAGGTGGTCGATCTCGTGCTGCAGGCACACGGCCATCAGGTTATCGCGCGCCTCATACTGCATGAGGTCGCCGTCGAGGTTATAGGCCTGCACCACCACGTGGCTCGGGCGCGAGACGCGCACCGTGATGCCCGGGAACGAAAGGCAACCCTCGGGGAACTCGCGCTCCTCGCCGTCGGCAACCACGATCTTCGGGTTGATCAGCACGAAGGGATTGCGCTTCTTGTCGGTGTAATCGACGTCGATGACCACCATCTGGATGAGCTCGCCAATCTGGGGCGCCGCAAGTCCGCAGCCCTCGGTGGCATACATGTCGTTCAGCATGCGCTCGGCGAGGGCGTGAATCTCCGGGGTGATCTCCTCGATGGGAGCGCACTCGGTGGCCAGGCGCTCATCGGGCGCCACCACGATGTCGTTGAATTCATCAGCCATGAAATCTCCTTCGTTGCATAGGTAACCATGCAGATGTTACTACCCAAGTGTCGGGTGCGGGCATGCTGCACAAAAAGCGCGACCATCGCCGCGCGCGGCTCAGGCGCCTACATGAGGTCGTAGCAGTCCACGTCCACCGCAATCGACACGCCCGGGCGCGGCCCCAGCTCGCGCGTGGCACGCCCCAGCAGCTCGCCCATGTTGGCGTCCACGGGCGCCTTCACCATGACGTGGCGGCGCACGCGGTCCTTTGCGCGGGCCTTCAGGCAGTCGGCCGGCCCCAGCACCTCCCAGCCCCTGGCCCCCTGCAGCTTGCGCCGCAAGTCGGCCGCCAGGTCGTCGAGCGCCAGCGAGACCGTGCGTGGGTCACGCCCCGACGCCACCACGTTTGCCAGGCGCGCGTAGGGCGGGTAGTCCGCCTCCATGCGCTCGTCCAGTTCGGGCGAAAGGAACAGCGAGCGGTCGTGGCGCGCCACCGCCTGAATGGCGGGATGGGCCGCCCAATACGTCTGCACGATGACCTTGCCGGGCCGCTCGCCGCGTCCGGCACGCCCGGCCACCTGCTCGAGCAGGCTGTAGGTGCGCTCGCCGGCGCGGAAGTCGGGCAGCTTGAGCGTGGTGTCGGCGTTGACGACGCCCACCAGCGTCACCTCGGGAAAGTCCAGTCCCTTCGCAATCATCTGCGTGCCCACCAGCACGGCGCACTCCGCGGCGTCGAAGCGCTCGAGCAGGCGCTGGTGGCCGCCCTTGCCCGAGGTGGTGTCGGTGTCCATGCGAATGACCTCGGCACGGTCGCCCACGATCATGGCCAGCTCGTCCTCCACGCGCTGCGTGCCCACGCCAAAGGCGCCCATATAGCGGCTGCCGCAGTTGGGGCACACCGCAGACGGGTCGGGCCAGGCCGTGGTGGGCCACGTCCTGCCGCAGGTGTGGCATGCCAGCTCGTGAGTCCTCTCGTGGTAGGTCAGCGAGGTCGAGCAGTGCGGGCATTCGGGAACGCACCCGCACTCCCGGCACATCAGGAAGGTCGCAAACCCGCGCCGGTTGAGCAGCAGCACCGCCTTCTCGCGCCGCTCGATGACCTCCTCGAGCGCACTGGTCAGCTCGCGCGAGAAGATGGAGCGGTTGCCCCCGGCAAACTGCTGGGTCATGTCGACGACGCTCACCGTGGGCAGCACCGCCGTGCCAGGGCGTTCCGGCATGCTGACGCGCGTCCACCTCACGCCGCCCCACGTCTTCGCCCGGCAGCGCGCGAGGCTCTCGAGCGAGGGCGTGGCAGACCCCAGCACCAGCGCGCACCCGCGTTCCCGCGCCAGGCGCGCAGCCAGCTCGCGGGCATGGTAGCGTGGCGCCGATCCCTGCTTGTAGCTTCCCTCGTGCTCCTCGTCGATGATGATGAGGCCCACGTTGTAGAGCGGCGCGAACAGCGCCGAGCGTGCGCCCACCACCACGTGTGCCAATCCCTGGCGCACGAGGTCCCATTGGTCGTAGCGCTCCCCCGCCGAGAGGCGCGAGTGCAGCACCGCCACGTCGTCGCCAAAGCGCGACCGGAAGCGTCCCACGGTCTGCGCCGTAAGCGAGATCTCGGGCACAAGCACGAGCGCACCCTTGCCCTGCGCGCGCACGCGTTCGATGGCAGCCAGGTAGACCTCGGTCTTGCCCGACCCCGTGACGCCATCCACAAGCACCACGTCACCGCGCGCCGCTGTGCAGGCGGCATCGATTGCCTCAAGGGCCTGCTTTTGGCCTTCGGTAAGGTGGTCGGGCCGCTTGGCCACAGCCGACGAGAGCGAGGTCTCGTCGCCTCCACGCACGCGGCGGCGCATCTCCACGCAGACCGCGCCCTTCGCCTCCAGCGCCGCCACCGCCTGGGAGGCGCCGGGAATGGTGGCGGCAAGCTCGGCCATGCGCACGGGTCCAGCAGCAAGTGCCGAGAGCACCGCACGCTGCCTGCTGGCGTTCTTGCGGGGCTCGAAGGGCTCCTCCGCCTCTGCCAGGCGCACCCAGCGCACGTCCACCGGACCAGAGCGCTCGCACACCAGCTGCCAGGGCGCGTCATCGTCTTCGCGGCGCACCTTCACCAGCTGGCCTGGTGCCAGAAACGGGCGCAGCGCTTCGCAGGGAGGGCAGGCATACTCGCGCGCCATCCACGAGGCGACGCGGGCCGCGCCCAGGTCAAACGACGAGGGTGCCAGCACCTGCTGTATGGGCCGGATCTTGTCGGGCGAAACCCCTGCCACTGGATGGTCCATCACCGCGACCACGTAGCCCACCTGCGGACGGCGCGAGAAGGTGACCAGCACGGTGCAGCCCACCTCCACCTCGCCCTCAAGCTCGGCGGGAATGGCGTAGTCGAAGGCGCCCTCAAGGGCGCGGGTCGGGATGTCGACCACCACGTGTGCGTAGCGCAAAGGGGCTCCTCTCGACAGTTGGGTTACGAACGGGTTCTACGATTCTACCCAATCGAGAGCGCGCCCACGCACACGGATGTGCCTTACGCAAACGGGGCGCCCCGCCTTGCACCAAAGGTGAGTCAACGTGCCTTGGGGCCCTCTCCGGCATTGTGTCAGGGGCACGGCAATTAAGGGACACGCCCTTTTTTGCCCCGCGGGGCAAAAAAGGGCGTGTCCCTTA
>CACXFC010000283.1 GCA_902766835.1 uncultured Coriobacteriaceae bacterium
GAACTTCTCCTCGACGCGGTTCCAGGCGCGCTCGTACTCGGCACGCTTCTTGGAGAGGATCAGGCGACCCTCCTTGTCCTCCTTCTGAAGGACGAGAGCCTCAATCTCGTCGCCGAGGGCAACGATCTCGGAGGGATCGACATCCTTGCGGATGGACAGCTCGCGGGAGGGAATGACGCCCTCGGACTTGAAGCCGATGTCAAGCAGAACCTCATCGTGCTCGATCTTGACAACGGTGCCAGTGACGAGATCACCCTCATCGAAGGCGGTAATGGTACCGTCGATGAGCTGGTTCATTTCCTCGTCGGACACATCGTCCAGCGAGAAGATGGACGAATTCTGAATCTCACTCAATGGTGGACCCCTTTCGGAAACGGGGCCCCGATCACCATGATGGCTGCCGTGGGCGTTGGGCGCGTTGTGCCCGGTCGCGGTTGGAAACGTACATGCTTCTCGGGGGCCTACAGATACGGTTGCATGAGCTTCCTACTCATGCGCTCTTAAGAGTACTCGTTTTGGCCTTCATTTTTCAAGCATAAACCGACTATTTCTTGCCGAAGTGCCCCGAAATAGCAAGAATTTCCGCAGGTGACAGATTTGACTGGGAGTCGAAACTGAGCAGTCCGCGTCAGGCGGTTCCCACGGCTGGGAAATTAGGGGACACGCCCTTTTTTGCCCCGCGGGGCAAAAAAGGGCGTGTCCCCTAATTTCATGCGCACCAGCCCCTGGGCCTCACTTTTCGTGAACAACATAAGAAATGATTCCTTTCGCGCGCGGTGTGCCACACGACAACTTTATAGTTGGGTGGTTGTTTGGCATTACCAAGGGAGAATTCATGGCGCCAACATGGAAGACCACAATGGACAAGCACCCGCTCATCTGCGTGACGCCTCGCTGGTTCCCTGCTCACGAGATCTTCTGCGCCGGCGAGTCCATTGGCGACGTCTTCATGAATGCGCTGCTAGAGGTGGGTGGCATGCCCATTATGATGCCAGTGACCTCGGACAAGGGCCTCATGCGCGCCTATGTTGACATGTGCGATGGCTTCACCTTCCCCGGCGGCCACAACATTGATTCCACCAGATGGGGCGAAGAACCCATCGACCCCAACATGCTTTGCCCCGAGCGCGACGCGCTGGAGTTCCCGCTGCTGGAGATGATCCTGGAGTCGGGCAAGCCCTTCCTTGGCATCTGCCGCGGGGCCCAGGTGCTCAACGTGCTGCTGGGCGGAACCCTCGAGCAGGACCTCACGCGCCTCAAGCCCAAGGGCCGCAAGAAGCTCTGGCCCCACGCCACGATTCTGGACGATGCGGCACATCCCGTAGTGGTTGAGGAAGGCTCGCTGCTGTATCGTAGCGTGGGCGAGAAGAGCTCCATCAAGGTCAACTCAAGCCATGGGCAGTGTGTGGACAAGCTCGGCGCGGGCGTGAAGATCACGGGACGCGCCACCGACGGAATCGTCGAAGCCTTCGAAGTGCCCAGCCAGCGCTATTGCCTGGGCGTCCAGTGGCACCCCGAGTACACCTGGCAGCGCTTCGAGCACGACCGGCTGCTGTTCGATAGTCTCGTGAAGGCCGCAGGCAAGCGATAGGGAAATTAAGGGACACGCCCTTTTTGCCCTGCTGGGCAAAAAGGGCGTGTCCCTTAATTTCCACGAGCAAGTAGCGTGCGCTGGGGGCATACCCCCTGCCACTACGCCGGACCCTCCCCCAGTGGCACAACCTGCTGGTACAGCACGCAGTGCTGCCCATCCATCACAAGCTTGTCCACATGGTAGTGACCGGCGTACCACATCTTGAGGCGGTCCTTGTCCAGCTCTTCGTCTGCCCACTGCAAAAAACCGGTGAGCTCATTTCCCTTGGGATCTACGCGCTCGATAGCGTAGTTCCAATCCAGCGCGTCAACCAGAGCTTCGTGAGGCACATCGTGCGTGAACACGTAGTCCACCTGGAAGCCAACGCGCTTGAGGTTTGCCGTGGCGTTAGCATACTCGGCGTCGCTGGGCATCTCGCGAGCCCACCAGCTGCGGCCCTCCACACGCCACATCCTATCTGTGGACGAAGCGCCGCCCATCACAAAGGCGCGTACCGTCTCGCCTGCTTCAACAGGCAGGTCATACACCTCCCCGCGCATCAGATGAATCACGTGATCTGTGTCCGGCATCACCTGAACCTTGCCACCAAAGCGCTCCGTTACCGGAAAGGTGTCAATAAGGTCAAAATTCTCGTGGTTGCCATCCACAAACAGCGTGGTCCACGGCTGGGCTTCATACCAAGCAAGAAGCTCCTCGTCCCTGTGGTCTCCGTACCAAATGGCCCCAAAGTCACCGCAGACAATCAGATAGTCTTCGCGCGAGAGCGTCTGTCCCACCGGCCACTGATTGGCGCTAAGCTTGGCATTGTCAATGTCCCCATGCGTGTCGCCCGTTACAAAGATCATGGCTATACCTACCCCTCTATGCCCGCCTCGACTGCTTTGACCTGTTCGTTGAGTGCGTGGCGCTGCTTATCCACAGCTGCCGTAACAGACTTGCACAGCGACTCAAGCTGCTCACACGCTTCGAGCATCTTTGCCGAGTCATTGCCCGCGCTGCCAAGCCTCAGCTCATCACAACGATCCTCAGTCAGCAACGCATCGCTGCCCATAGCGCGTATAACAGATGGCACCACTTCAAATGCCTCGGAGAGCGCACGGCGAGTCAACCTCAATCGCGGCTCACTCCCCAACTCTCCCAACTGACTCACCTCCGGCATCGATTCGGATGTCTCTTTCGTCAGATAATCGACTGCAGACTCCGTCCAAAACCCTATGTGATCCAAACAGGCCCCCAGGCTCGTATCAAACTGCGTGCTCGCAGCGTAGCGAGCGCCTTCGCCCTTGGGGCATGCCTCCACGGTGGCGCGCGCCCAAACCATAGAGTCTTCTTCTCCACCAAACTCAATGATCTCGGCAGAACGCTTGCAAAGCTCAAGCCACCACGGGTCGGCCTTATGCGCCCACTGAGTGCGCAAGACAGATACGATCCTCTCATGGAGGCGGTCGCGAGCGTCGCGTTCCTCATCAATCTCATGGGGCCCAGCCGGATGGACGAGCACGGGATAAGAGGCCCCCGCCACTTTCTTTTCCTGTTTCTGATCGTCATGCATGTTGGTCTCCTTTCCCTTCATGCTTGTCCTACGAATTTGCAAATGCACGCCTCAGCTATACGCCCAGCAGGCGCAGCAGCTCCTCGCGCGACATCTTGGTCAGGTTCCTGCCTCGTTGGGGCAAGGCTAGACTCGTGCGCTCCCACTTGCGGTCCTGCAGCTGAACCATGCGCTCCTCAACCGTCCCACGCGTGACCAGGCGATAGATGCGCACCTCGCGGCTCTGGCCAATCCGGTGCAGGCGGTCGGCCGCCTGATCGGTGAGCGCGTGGTTCCACCACGGAGTGAGCAGCACCTCAACGTCGGCACCTTCCTGCAGGTTGATGCCCTCACCACCCGCTGCGGTGATCAGCAGGACGGGCACTTCGCCGCTGGTAAAACGCTCGATAAGGCGAGCACGCTGCGCCGGCGGGACCGAGCCCGTCAGCTGCACGCTCGAGATGCCCCGTTCGTCCAGCGTCGTGGCCAGCGGCTCGATAACCCCGCGCACAAACAGCGTGTGCACCACCACGCCATGGCCTTCGGCCACCAGGTCTGCCACCAGCTGGGCAGCCAGCGTCAGCTTGGAGGGCGTGCCCGTGAACTGCGGGTTAACCGCCAGCACGCTCGTGGCCAGCTGGCGCAGGCGCGTAAGAGCACCCAAGACGTTGGCGCGCTGCTCCTCGAAGGCCTCATCGGTCATCTGCAGCAGCTTGGCGCGCAGCTCGGCCTCCATCTTCTGGTAAAGCGCCTGCTCGACGGGGTCAAACTCCACCGTCACCTGGTACTCATGCTTGTCGGGCAAATCGAGCACCTCTTCCTTCAGGCGACGCTTGATGCACGGCTCGATCAACCACTTCAGCGCCTCGGCAGCGTCTGCGTCGTCGTTTTCCTCAATGGGCCTGGTGAAGCGCGCGTCGAACAAACGCGAGCTGCCCAAATACGTCGCATCCAAGCAGGCCAGGATGCCATGCAGCTCCTTGACGGAGTTGGGCACCGGTGTGCCCGTGAGGGCAAAGCGGCGCGGCGCGGCAACGCGACGAGCGGCCGTGTGGGTCTTGGTGGACCTTCCCTTGAGCGCCTGCGCCTCGTCGAAGATGACGCAGTCGAGCCAGGTCTGCGCATAGGCAAACGAGTCGCGACGCAGGCACCCGTACGAGGTGACCGCCACATTGAAGAGCGAGTTTGCCATGAGAGCACGGGCCTTCTGCGAGCCGGAGATGGCGGTGACCAACAGCGAGGGAGCAAGGCGCGTGAGGTGATCGATCCAGCTGGGCACCACCGTTGCCGGGCACACCACCAGCACGCGAACGGGGCCAAGCTCGGCCGCGAGTGCCGCGAGATAGGCGGATGCCGTGACGGTCTTGCCCAAGCCCATCTCGTCGGCAAGCAGCCCAAAGCCAGCGCCGGTATTGGTACGTGCGAGCATCCAGCGCAGGGCCTCGTCCTGATGTGGCATGAGCTCGCCGGAAAAGAGCGAAAGGTCAGGGGTCTGACGCTGAGCGTCCTCGATGGCCTCAAGCTGTTGCTGCGCGGCAGGGTCCACGGTAAGGCTGAGCTGCGGCGTGTGCTGCAACAGGCCCACGGTAAAGGCGAGGTACTCGGCGGGAAGCGTTACCGTGGCAAGGTCTGGCGCCGCCTGGGCACCAGGCGAGGCAGCGATGGACGTCAGCGCACGAAGCGGACCCTGGCCAGCATTCCAGATGTTGCCGCAGGCATCGAGCAGGAAGCCACCGTCCATGAGCTCGCCAGGGCGGTCGGCAAAGCAGGGGCCTGCACACTGGAGGTGCAGGGCGTTTGATGCGGCGGTGAGCGAGACGCTCACCTGCGGCTGCGGGAAGTCCGTGCACGGAGCTTCGATTTCAATCTTCACGTCTCGTCACCCACCTTCGGAAAAATCGAGAGAACGCTACGCAGACCACAAAGAAGGGATCTTTGTGGCCGATTACGCATAGCCGGATTGGGGCCATGTTGCACAGGCAGGATGTGTCGCCATGCAAGCGCACGGGTGCGCCGCTGGCTGGAAGCGAGTGGGATGTCTAAAGCAGGGACTCGACCTTAGCAGGGCTGCAAAGAAAAAGCCAGATGCTATTTTGGAATTCCGCGAACGGTGGAGGCAGTGGAATACGAGGGGCAACTAAGGGACACGCCCCTTAGTTGCCCCAGCGCACGATGTCTCATTAGCGAGCCAAGTGACACATTCATCCCCCTTCGGTAAATGGTTCACGCCTGCGCATTTATCCCCTTATCGGCTATGATGTGACAGTCTGTCATCTGCGCGCGGAGGGAGGCCCCAATGATCTCAATCGTCATCCTGGACGACAA
>CACXFC010000284.1 GCA_902766835.1 uncultured Coriobacteriaceae bacterium
TCTCTTACACCTAACCGACGCCCGACAGGCGTCGGACGGCCTTTCTTGCAGACATGCAAGGATGCATACTACCACACCTTGTGTGTCCTGCGCACGCGACAACTATTCTTCATGTGAAGAAATCTCGTGGAGCGCCGTGGCAATTAAGGGACACGCCCTTAATTGCCCCGCGGGGCAAAAAAGGGCGTGTCCCTTAATTGCCGAAATATCAAGCTCTACTTATCCAGCTTGAGGTTGCGCAGGACGGCGAAGGGGTTGGACTCCATCCGCTCTTCCTCAATCTTGGACGCGTGGCCGCAGTCGTGCTCGTTGAGGTTCTCGCCGCACACCGGGCACAAACCCTTGCAGTCCTCGCGGCACAGCACCACAAACGGCGTCTCCATCAGCATGGCCGACGAGAGCGCCTCGGACAGATCGATCATGCTGTCGTCGCGCACAAGCGAAAAGTCGACGTCGTCCTCGTCCTCGCCCAACGACGCGGTCTCGGACGGGGCCTTGAACAGGAAGTACTCGTCCACCTCAGCGGCAAGGTCAAACTCGGCCGGCTCCAGGCAGCGGTCGCAGGTGCCCACCACGTGGGCCCGCACGATGCCGGTGGCCAAGATTCCCTCGCCCGCGTTGGTGAGCATCAGGTCGTAGTCAATTCCCTGCGGCAGGGAAAACTCGTGCTCGCCCAGCGTATAGCCCTCCTCGGACAAGTGCCCGGCAAGCGGCATGGTATCGCCTGCGTTAGCGAGGCGATCGTCTAGAATCGCCAAAACCTCCTGCATGCGCGCTACCAGTCGACGCGGTTGGAGGAATTGCGAGCGCCAGAGTTCTCGGACAGGGTCTGACGGACGCGCGTCACCGAGTTGGTGAGCGACTTGATGTTGTCCTCAAGGTGAGCCAGCACCGTGTCGGCGTACTCCTCGGCGTTGTAGCGGGTGTCGCGCTCGTACTGCTGGGCCTGGTCGCGAATCTGCTCGGCCTGCTGCTGGGCAAGACGCACGATCTCTTGGTCGGACGCAAGGATCATGGCCTGCTGCTGGGCGTCGGCAATGATGGAGTCGGCCTGCATCTGCGCGCGCTCGAGCGTCTCCGCCTCTTCCTTGACGATACGGCGGGCAGTGGCAAACTCCTCCGGGAACACGCGACGAATCTCGTCGATGATCTCGTAGATATCCTGCACGTCAACAATCTTCTTGCCCGCACCGCCAGTGAAGGGCGTCTTGCCCTCGCTCACGACCTGCTCGAGCTCAGACACCAAGTTCTCGATCTCCTCGCCTGGCTGCATTGCAACCCCCTTCATGCCTCAACGACCCGTTTTCTGTTCCAGCCTACGAGCCATATTTAGGTCAAACATAACATATCCTATCAGATTACCCCTTAATTCTGACAACCCACAGCATGTACATGCTCTTTGAGCGGACAGGCGGCAAAGTGCTGTGCCCGTCGGCGTCGCTTGCTATCATGGGAGCGGCCCTGCGCGGCGCATAACCCCACGCAGAGCGCCCAAATGCCTTGAGGGAGGACGTCCATGGCAAACCATGAGCAAGGTCGCATCCGCGCGGACGGCGACACCGGCACCTTCGAGCAAATCAATCGAGCTGCGCGCGTCAACGTTGACGGCAGCGTTGACGCCGACATGCCCATCTACGGGCTGGAAGTAACCAAGGAAGACCGCGAGCTCATCAGCCGGAGGCGTCGCACGCTGCGCTGGGTGTTCATAGGTGTGGTGGCGGGCGTGCTGCTGGTGGCGGGCATATTTGTGGCACAGCTTTTGCGCGGTGGGCGCACGAGGACCCGCGAGACGGCGGCGCAGCAGACAGAGGCGGCGTCTGCCCAGACGGCTGCCCCGCAGCAGGAGCAGGCGCCTGCCGTGGCGCCGCTCACCGTGACGCCGACGGCAGAGGACCTGCAGCTTCAGGCCTCGACGCTCTCGTTTGACGGCACGGACCTGTCGGTTCCGCAGGAGCAGCTTGAGGTTGAGGTGCTGGAGGGCCGCGTGCAGGTGACGCACTGGCTGAGCGAACCCGTCTACGAGGCGAATCCCGTGGTGGAGGAGGCCGCGCTGCGAGCGGCCGCGCTTACCAACCTGGTGAGCGACCGCATGGTGATTGGCGCCGACGAGGAGCAACCGTCCACGTTCGCCTCGGTGCTATGGATCGTGCGCAACCAGGACGGCGACTCCTACCTGGCCGTCAGCTTCCCCGCGGGCACGGCGCCCACCACGGGTAGCGGCCTTTCCGTGCTTGCCACCTCTCCGCGCTACCGCATCTCCGACGGCGTCTACTACGCGCTGGAGACCG
This sequence comes from uncultured Coriobacteriaceae bacterium, assembly GCA_902766835.1. Lineage (GTDB taxonomy): Bacteria > Actinomycetota > Coriobacteriia > Coriobacteriales > Atopobiaceae > UBA1367. The sequence goes on from CACXFC010000284.1 coordinate 2,289, forward strand.
AGGACAACGTGCCCCAGTCTGCCGGCGACACCCCCGTCATGCTCAACGACGAGTACATCTGGTCCACCGCCAGCATCTCCTACCAGTAAGGAAGCCATGGGGCAATTGATTGCCCCACACCTGGGACAGTCCTGCCGGAGGCGTTCGTCCCACCTGGGACAAAAGCCTCCGGCAGAACTGTCCCAGAACTGTCCCATCAAAACCTTTGTGCACCCTTGGTTGACTCTGCGGCACCACCTGCGCCGCACCGCTGCAGCCTTGCTATGATGGGAGGGCTTATCCGGGCGGCTCATGGCAGCCGCAGCTCCTAAGATGCGAGGGATTATGGCAACCCACGTACGTGGAAAGATTCACATCAGCAGCGAGGACACCGGCTCGTTCGAGGCGCTGGACAGCAACGAGAAGCTGGACGTGGAATCCGTCGACGCCGAGCCCAACGTTTACGGGCTCGACGCGGCCGATGACAGCCAGGCCGCCCTCGAGCGCCAGCATCAGCGCGAGCGCCTGCTCTTCATAATCGCCGCCATCATTGCCGTGCTGGCCATCACGCGCTACCTGACCGGCTTCCCCTCGCTCGGCCACCTCCGCCGCCTTCTGCGCGGCAACCAGACCGCGCAGACCCAGACCTCCCAGCCCGCAAAGACCGAGGAGGACGAGGGCGATGCGGCCGAGGGCGACCAGGACCAGGCTGAAGAGACCCCAGAGCAGGCCGAGCAGCCCACCGACGACTCCGGCCAGGGCGACCTGCTCACCATGGCAAGCACCCTAAGCTTCAACGGCGCCGACCTCTCGCTTCCGCAGGAGGAGCTGGTGGTTGAGGCAAGCCAGGGTCGCGTGCAGGTGACCCACACGCCAAGCGAGCCGGCCAAAGACGGCGCCACGCTCGCAGGCAACGCCGCCATGCGCGCCGCCGCGCTCACCGCCGCCATCGGCGACCAGGCCATTCAGGCCGCCGACGAGGCCGAACCCACGCCCCTGACCGAGGTCACCTGGATCGTGCGCAACTCCGCCGGGGAAGCCTTCCTGGCCGTGAGCTTTGTGCCCGGAACCGCGCCGGTTGCAGGAAGCGGCACCGAGGTGCTGGCCCAGGCGCCGAGCTACCGCCTCTCCGACGGCGTGTACCGCGGGCTGGCAGGCGTGATCGCACAGGGCACCGGAGCCACCCCCACGCTGCTCACCGGCGGAGAGATCGTGCCCACGGCAGCCCTTCCGCAGTAGACCGCAGGGAAACTAAGGGACACGCCCTTTTTTGCCCCGCGGGGCAAAAAAGGGCTCTTCGGGGTTTCTGGTGGGTAGCACGGGCTAGGCGGGCGAGCAA
>CACXFC010000285.1 GCA_902766835.1 uncultured Coriobacteriaceae bacterium
CTGGCACTCGGTGGGCAATTAAGGGACACGCCCTTTTTTGCCCCGCGGGGCAAAAAAGGGCGTGTCCCTTAATTGCCCCTCGTATACCACTGCACTTGACTCATTTTCGGGGACAGGGGCATCGCCCCTTTGAAATGGCCATGAGACCGCGCGTGCTAGCATGCGCAGGGTGCCTTTTATCGGCTTTGAAGCGACACATATCACAAGATATGTAGTAATTCCTTGCATAATCGCGCAACTAGAGTAAAGTCTATGTATGTCTGGGGGAGTATGCCCAGACACTGATCGCGACGGTACACACACCTATAACAAAGCACGCCGCCAAGATCGCCTCTCTTGCATGACAGCCTCATCGAAGGGCGTGCTTTCTGTAGTCTCTGTACCGACGCCTGCGTGAAAGGTGCGGTGCATGGCAGAGGGTAGACATCATCCAGCGGTATTTGCAGGTCTGCTGGGAAGCGCGGCGTGGGGTGTGCCCCGTCTCGCCTTGGCCCTGTCACCCGAGGACGTCATCTCGACGGTCGAGAACTCGCTCGTGCTGCAGTTTGTGGTGGGGTGTGCCGCCGGTGCTGTGCTGGCGGGTCTCGTCTCGTTTGCCGTAGACCACTTCTCACGCAAGAAGAAGGAGGTCGCTGCGCTTTCGGAGGAGGATGACAACGAGCTTTGGAGTTCGTCGTCGCTCAACCTCTTCCGTGCCGAGGTCGAGCAGGACGACGACCCTACCGGCGACTTGGGGCGCTACCGCACCGGCCAGATCACCATCGACTTCCCGCCGCTCTCCTCCGAGCGTCCCGCCACCCATACACGCAGGCCCAAGCACAGTGCCTCCATCGCCTCGGCGCACGTCAACGCCAAGGCGCCATCGCGTAGCGCAGGTCGTCACTTCGCGGCGCCCGCACGCCAGGAGTCGCTCGTAGAGAACCTGCTCTCTGTAACCGCGAAGCAGACGGAGCCTGCCCGTGGCAAGCACTTCAGTGCCCCGGCAGCGGCAGCAAAGCCCGCTCACGGCGCGCATGCGGCTGCTGCGAGCGCGGCAGACGCACCGCGCGGCGCCCACAGTGCCCGCAAGGTGCAGGGTTCTGCCGAGCGTCCCGTAGAGCAGAAGATGGTGCAGCCCGCAGCAAGCGCGCAGCCCAAGCAGGAGCTGGTGCAGAAGCCCGAGCCGACAGGGCGCGAGCGCCTGGCGGCCCTGCCGGTCATCGAATCTCGCTATGCGAAGCCCGTGCTAGCCTCGGTTCCCGTCATCAATGCGAAGCCCGAGGCACCGGCAGTCCCGACGCAGAAGGCCAGCGCGCCTTCCGCTGCCACGAAGCGCTCCGAGCGCTCCCTGGGCATCACGGGCAGGCTGCGCATGCGCGTGCGCAAGAGCGTGCGCGAGGTGCTGGCCGAGCGGCTCGAGCGCGACGCCCTTGCCGGCGTGCCCATCATCAAGCGTGCGGACGGCACGTCTACCGACATCAATCCCACGTGGTTTGACCAGACCTTCGTTCCGGCCCTCGCCAGCCTGACGGGCGCCCGCGCGAAGCTGGATGACACCGCCGAGCGCGTGGTCAGCACGCCCAAGGTCACCACGACCGAGGCCGAGAGCGTTGCCACCGAGGAGCGGGCGACCTACATCTCCCAGCGTGTGGCCGAGGTCAACGAGGGAGTCTTCCCCGAGCGCCGCAGCGCGCGCGAGCTTGAGCACGACGACGTGTGGGAGGAGGCCCTCCAGAACATGAGCGAGACCATCGCGCAGGACGCGCCGGTCTTCCAGGACGTCGTCGGTGGCCCCTCCACCATCGACGACCCCGACGGCCTCGAGGCGCCCACCTCCTTCATCCCCTTCAGGGTGCCCGCGGCGCATCCCGAGGTTGTGGACACCAACACCTACGTCGACTACCTGCTGCGCGACGAGCTCTCGCACAACTCGTCGAAGACCCTGCGCCAGTCGTCGCACGCGCACCTGCGCGTCATCGAGGGCGGCACCAACCCCCTGCGCCTGCACAAGCACACGGGCGACACGGGCCCCGTCAAGCAGCGGGGAAGGCACTTCGCGCCACCCATGGCACAGGAAGCATAAACCCGATACTTCATGCACATTGCACGCGGCCCCGAGGGGCCGCGTCCTTTTTCCCGCGCTGCCGCCTTGGTGCCGCTTTGGGGCTGCTACGTGCGCTCCTGTGTGAACAGGCGGTTTCAGATGTGCTGCTCATGTTACGTCACTGAAAACCATTCATTATCAGCGTTTGAAACAAATGCCTATACCCCTACAGTACTAAGAGCATTCATGGCACCAGTCGAACAGAGAAGGGGATTGCTATGAACACCATGGATATGTCACGTCGCGGCTTCATCAAGCTCTCGGGCGCTGTTGCGGCTACGGCTGCCCTTGCCGGTTGCGGTGGTTCCTCCGATGGCGGTAGCGCCGAGGTTCCTGCCGACACCTTCAAGATCGGTGGCATCGGCCCCGTTACCGGAGCTGCAGCCATCTACGGCTCTGCCACCAAGTATGGCGCTCAGGTCGCCATCGACGAGGTCAACGCTGCCGGCACCACCAAGATGGCCCTCAACTGGCAGGACGACGAGCACGACCCCGAGAAGTCGGTCAACGCCTACAACACCCTGAAGGACTGGGGCATGCAGATCCTGGTGGGCACCACCACGACCACGCCCTGCGTCGCCGTCTCCACCGAGACCAACAACGACCGCATCTTCGAGCTGACTCCCTCCGCCTCTTCGGTCAACGTTCTTGGTGGCGAGGAGATTGGCGCCGACAACCCGCGCAAGGACAACGTCTTCCAGATGTGCTTCACCGACCCCAACCAGGGCACCGCTTCCGCGCAGTACATCTCCCAGAAGAAGCTCGGCACCAAGATTGCCGTCATCTACAACAACGCCGATGCCTATTCCACCGGCATCTACCAGAAGTTCATGGACGAGGCCAAGGCCCTGAACCTCGAGGTTGTCTCCGAGCAGACCTTCACCGACGACCAGACCGACTTCCAGGTGCAGGTGGGCGACGCCAAGGGCAAGGGCGCCGACCTGCTGTTCCTCCCCATCTACTACACCCCCGCGTCGCTGATCCTGGCCGAGGCCAAGAAGCAGGACTACGCTCCCAAGTTCTTTGGCGTCGACGGCATGGACGGCATCCTCACCCTCGAGGGCTTTGACACCGCGCTCGCCGAGGGCGTCATGCTGCTGACCCCGTTCGTGGCCACCGCCGAGGACGAGGCCACCAAGGCCTTCGTCGAGGCCTACAAGGCTGCCGCGGGCACCAAGGAGAACCCCAACCAGTTTGCCGCCGACGCCTACGACTGCGTCAAGGCAATCGCCCAGGCCATCGAGGCTGCCGGCATCACCCCCGACATGGCCACCGACGCCATGTGCGATGCGCTTATCGCCCAGTTCACCGACCCCAGCTTCACCTACAGTGGCCTGACCGGCGAGTCCAGCTGGTCCACCACCGGCGAGGTCACCAAGACCCCCAAGGGCATGGTCATCCAGAACGGCATCTACATGCCTCTGGACGAACAGTAGGCGAGTTCTTTACATATTGATGCCTACGACGGAGGCCATCACACGATGGTCTCCGTCGTCCGTTAGAATATTGCGGCGGTATAGCTTTTTATGAGTGCGAGCGAGTGTTAGGAGGGACTGTGGGCTTCATTACCAACCTGATCAATGGCATCAGCCTGGGCAGCGTCTACGCGATCATCGCCTTGGGTTATACCATGGTCTACGGCATCGCAAAGATGCTGAACTTCGCCCATGGTGACGTCATCATGGTGGGTGGCTACATCTGCTTCATCGCCATGTTCAACTTGGGACTGCCGCCCATCGTGGCGGTGCTGCTCTCCATTGTGGGGTGCACGTGCCTTGGCATCGTGGTGGAGCGGCTTGCCTACAAGCCCCTGCGCGAGGCGCCGTCTCTGGCTGTGCTCATCACCGCCATTGGCGTCAGCTACTTCCTGCAGAACTCCGCCCTGCTCATCTGGGGTGCCGACCCCAAGGCCTTCCGCTCGGTGGTCGACCTGCCCTCCATCAAGCTCTTTGGCGGGCAGCTCACGGTGAGCCCCATCTCCATCGTCACCGTGCTTGCCTGCGTGGTCATCATGGTGGGGCTGACGCTGTTCACCTCGCGCACCAAGATGGGCAAGGCCATGCGCGCCTGCTCCGAGGACAAGGGCGCCGCGCAGCTGATGGGCATCAACGTCAACACCACCATCTCGATGGTGTTTGCCATCGGCAGCGGCCTTGCGGCCATCGCCGGCGTGCTTCTGTGCTCCACCTACCCGACGCTCATGCCCACCACGGGCTCGCTTCCGGGCATCAAGGCCTTCACGGCGGCGGTCATCGGCGGCATCGGGTCCATCCCCGGTGCGGCACTCGGCGGCATCCTGCTGGGCATCATCGAGATCTTCGCCAAAGCCTACATCGGTACGCAGCTGGCTGACGCCATCGTGTTTGCCGTGCTCATCGTGGTGCTGCTCATCCGTCCGGCCGGCCTGCTTGGCAAAGAGATTCACGAGAAGGTGTAGCCACATGGACAGACTCAAGAACCTCAGCAGGGCCTCGAAGGACAACCTCATCACCTATGCCATGGTCATCGTGGCGTTCGTGGTGATGCAGGCGCTGGCCTCGATGCATGCCATCTCCAGCTCGATGATCGGCCTCCTGGTGCCCATCACGGCCTACATCTGCCTTGCCATCTCGCTCAACCTGGTGGTGGGCATCTCCGGCGAGCTCTCGCTCGGTCACGCCGGCTTCATGAGCGTCGGCGCCTTCACGGGCCTGGTGGCTGCACATATCCTTGCGCCCATGGTGGCAAACGACGGCCTGCGCCTGATGCTCTCCATGGTGGTTGCCGGCGGCTTTGCCGCGCTGGCCGGCGTGCTGGTGGGCATTCCCGTCATGCGCCTGCAGGGCGACTACCTGGCCATCGTCACGCTCGCGTTTGGCGAGATCATCAAGAACCTGCTGAACAACCTCTACGTGGGCTTTGACGGTGCACTGCACTTCTCGATGAAGGACACCACCTCGCTGGGCATGAACGGCGGCAAGGTCCTCATCAACGGCCCGCAGGGCGCCGTGGGCATCGACAAGCTCTCGACCTTCACGGCGGGCTTCCTGCTCGTGCTCTTCACGCTCTTTGTGGTGACCAACCTCGTTGACAGCCGCTCGGGCCGCGCCATCATGGCCGTGCGCGACAACCGCATTGCCGCCGAGAGCGTGGGCATCGACACCACCAAGTACCGCCTGATGGCCTTTGTGGTGGCTGCGGCGCTTGCTGGCATGGCGGGCGCGCTCTATGCCATGAACTTCTCGTCCATCGTTCCCAAGAAGTTCGACTTCAACACCTCCATCCTCATTCTGGTGTTTGTGGTGCTTGGTGGCATGGGCAACATCCGCGGCGGCATCATCTCTGCGGCGCTGCTCACCATCCTGCCCGAGAAGCTGCGCTTTATCGGCGACTTCCGCATGCTCATCTATGCCGTGGTGCTGATCTGCGTGATGCTCTTCTCCAACAACGCGGCCGTGCGCATGGCTATCGACGGCCTGCGCGAGCGCTTTACGCGCAAGGATGACGACGCCGCGCTTGCCGATGACGTGAAGGGAGGTGGCGCCCATGCCTAGGACCGAAGGCACCTACAAGGCCCAGAGCGAGCGCGCTACCGGCGTGACGCCGCAGGCTGAGCAGGCTCCGCAGACTCAGCAGGAGGAACCTGCGCACAAGGGGCGCCAGCGCACCAAGATGGTCGCGCCGCCCAACAACTACCTGGTGCCCGAGCGTGACGCGCTGCTGACCCCCGTGCTTGAGTGCCGTCACCTGGGCATTGACTTCGGTGGCCTGAAGGCGGTCGAGGACCTCAACCTCATGGTGGGCAAGACCGAGATCGCCGGCCTCATTGGCCCCAACGGCGCCGGCAAGACGACGGTCTTCAACCTGCTGACCAAGGTGTACCAGCCCACGCGCGGCACCATTCTGCTCGACGGCCAGGACACCGCGGGCATGGACACCGCGCGCGTCAGCCGCGAGGGCATTGCCCGTACGTTCCAGAACATCCGCCTGTTCGACTCCCTCACGGTGGAGGACAACGTTAAGATCGGCCTGCACAACCGCGTCGACTGCGGCATGTGGAGCGGCATCTTCCGCATGCCCCGCTACTGGCTTTCCGAGAAGGAGTTCCACGACAGGGCGCTCGAGCTGCTTGACGTCTTCAACATGGCCGACAACGCCAACGACATCGCCGGCTCTCTGCCCTATGGCGCACAGCGCAGGCTCGAGATCGTGCGCGCCCTGGCAACCGGGCCCAAGCTGCTGCTGCTCGACGAGCCGGCCGCGGGCATGAACCCGGTCGAGACCGAGGAGCTCATGGAGAACATCGTCAAGATCCGTGACGACTTCCAGATTGCCGTGCTGCTCATCGAGCACGACATGGACCTGGTCATGGGCATCTGCGAGGGCATCGTCGTGCTGAACTTCGGCAAGGTCATCGCCAAGGGCACGCCCGAGGAGATTCAGGCGAACCCGCAGGTGGTCGAGGCCTACCTCGGCAAGCAGGACTAGGGGGCAGCAATGGCAATGCTTAAGGTTTCCGACCTCAACGTCTACTACGGCTCGATCCATGCGGTCAAGGGCGTGTCGTTCGAGGTCGAGGAGGGCGAGATCGTCACGCTGATCGGCGCCAACGGTGCCGGCAAGTCCACGACGCTCAACACGGTGGCCGGCCTGCTCAAGGCCCGCACGGGCACGATCGAGTTCGAGGGCGAGAGCCTGGTGGGCATCCCTGCCCACAAGATGGTGAGCAAGGGCATCGCCCTGTGCCCCGAGGGCAGGCGCATCTTCCAAGATCTGACCGTGCGCGAGAACCTCGACATGGGTGCCTTCACCCGCTCGGACGACGAGGCCGTCGAGATGCGCAAGGTGGTCTACGAGCGCTTCCCGCGCCTCAAGGAGCGCCGCAACCAGCGTGCAGGCACGCTTTCCGGCGGCGAGCAGCAGATGCTTGCCATGGGGCGCGCCCTCATGAGCAAGCCCAAGCTCATGATGCTGGACGAGCCCTCCATGGGCTTGGCGCCCATTCTGGTGCAGGAGATCTTCGACATCATCAAGGCGTTCAACGAGATGGGCACCACGGTGCTTCTGGTCGAGCAGAACGCCAGCATGGCACTTTCGGTGGCAGACCGCGGCTACGTCCTGGAGACGGGCCGCGTGGTGAAGACCGGCACGGGTGCCGAGCTTCTGGTGGACGACGACGTGCGCAAGGCCTATCTGGGCGGCTAGTACCTCAGCCCACGTGAATGCAATCAGTGCACGTTAGTGCAAGCGGGAAACTAAGGGACACGCCCTTTTTGCCCCAAGGGGCAAAAAGGGCGTGTCCCTTAGTTTCTGGGCAAGGCCAAAGGGAAGGCTTCCCTTTGGCCCGCAAGCGCCCGCCTGTCTTGGCTTCCCCTCGCTACCTTACCTGTGCGTGGATGGCGTCACGGAGGAACTGCGTGGCGCCTGCCCCGCACGCGTTGTCGTAGTAGGCGACGAAGCGGTCGTCGTGCAGATAGCCATCTGCCAGCCCACGGTGCGCCTCGGCGTTGTAGGCGCCTGCTCCCCAGTGCATCTGCAGCCAGCGCGCATGTGCGCTCACCAGGGCGCGAGCAGCCTCTCCCGTCACATCGCCGGTTGCCTGCGCCGCCCGCAGCAGCTCAAGGATGCGGCCCTCCAAAGCGTTCATGTCGTTCCACGTCTGCTCGTCCATGGCCAGAAGCGCCTCGTTCGCGGCATCGACTGCCGCCTCCCCATGGCGCTGACGCGCCTCCTTCCCAAAGGTCTGCTCGTTATGGTCTATGGTCTCTCGCTTGAGTCCCTCGAATCGCTCCCTGTCATCCATCGTCTGCTCCTTCTGCACGTGGTCTAGCGTCCTTCTGACGTTGGCAATGGTCTGGTCGAGCTGCCGGCGCCTCTCGGTGAGGAGGACGAGCTGCTCTTCCAGCACGGCCTGCTCGTTGCCGGCGCTGCCGTCCAGAAGCTGGCCGATGCGGGAGAGCTCTATGCCGCAGGCGCGGTACAGCAGTATGAGCTGCAGGCGCGCCACTTCCTTGGGGCCGTACAGGCGGTAGCCGTTCTTTGCCCGCCCAGGCACGAGCAGGCCAATCTTGTCGTAGTGGTGCAGGGTGCGCACGCTCACGCCCGACAAGTCGGCTAGCTCGTGCACGCTGTAATGCTGTGCCATCGTCTCACCTCCGCATATCAGTCTGAACTATAACGTAACGTTAGAGTCAAGCTTTGACCAAGGGCAATTAGGGGACACGCCCTTTTTTGCCCCGCGGGGCAAAAAAGGGCGTGTCCCCTAATTGCCCAAAAGCGCTACAGTGAGTACCGCATATGAGCGGACGGCCGGCGCCGTTATTGGTAGGGGAGGACTTCTGGTGGGAAAGAGCAAACTTGTGAAGGACACCACGCGCGAGGAGCGCATCCGCATCGTGCAGAGTGCCCTTGCCTGGGGAGACGACTGCGATGGCGTATCGGGGCTCACGAGTGGTGTCGACGCCATGTATCAGCCCTATATCGACGGCGAGATGGAACTCTCCGAGTGCAACATGCGCAACGCAGCCAAGACGTACGTGAAAAGCGATCGCGACCGCCCCAGCACGGGCGCTTGCATCATGGGCTATTAGGAGGCAATCGTGAGCAAGAGCAACGAGGAGCTTGCCGAAGAGCTGAAGGGACTGCTTGGCCAGACGGGCCTTGATACGGCGTTTGAGGCCAAGAAGGACCCCGCCGAGGTGCAGGACCAAAATCCCCTCGAGACCGACTTCTTCAAGGCCATAAACGCCTTCAGGGCGGCTCGTACGTGCGGAGACGCCCAGCAGATCGCCGAGGCAGAGGAGAGGTTGCGCCAGGTGGTGCGATCCGAGCTCACCGGAGAGCCCTGCGAATAGGGCGGTCAAGCGTTCCGCAAAAAAAGAAGGCGGGTGGCTCGTCAGCCACCCGCCTTTACTATTTCCTCTTGCCACCCCTGTGGCCGTCTAACTAGCCCTTTGGAATCATCCCCTCAAGGTCAGCCGCCTTCTTGGGAAGTGCGACTCATGGGCTATGTCGCAAAACCTGGTACGTACTGCTGGCACCCACTACTATGCCTGCCTACGTAATGTGAATCCTGCGCGGTGACATCGGACCTGCCGTCTGTCGATCTCTGTCTGACTTTGCGATGTCTGTATCGCTACCAAAACCCCTTTTAAGCGGGCCTACTCGA
>CACXFC010000286.1 GCA_902766835.1 uncultured Coriobacteriaceae bacterium
CGCTGTCCGAGCGCCCGCAGGGCGCGAGTTCGCCGCCCTGCCGCGCCGGAGCGACGAGCGCCCATCCCGCGAATGAGCGGCGGGCCCTGCGTCCCGCGCCCGAGGTCCGTCCCCGATTCACACGGATGAGAAACGAGGACCGTCCCCGATTCACAGGTTAGAGGTTGCGGCCTAGGTCGTAGGCTTTGCGCGGATAGGCGCTTGCGCGTGTCATCGATGGGCTGCCGCAGCCGTAGCCCAGCACCATGCCGCAGTCCTGCCAATGGAGATAGCGCACCAGCGTGTGATAGTGCGCCTCCAGCGCCTCGAAGGTCCAGTCATCGGCGTTCCAGGCAACCGTCAGCAGCGCCGAACGCAGGCGCCTCCTCGTAATGCTGGAATTCGCCGAGCAGAAGCGATCGATAACAGTCTTGAGCTGGGCGCTCATGCCGTAATAGTAGAGCGGGGTGGCAAGCACCAGCATGTCTGAGGCCAGTATCTGCTTGCGCAGGGCATCCATGTCGTCGCGCTGCACGCAGGGGCCCTCATAGCCACAGGCCACGCAGCCCGTGCAGGGAGCGATGTCCAAGTCGCACACATCCACGCGCGTGACCTCATGGCCCGCCTCGCGGGCACCGCGTGCGAACTCGTCTACCAGAATTGCGGTCGAGCCCTTTGCGTTGGGGCTCGCCTGAAGAACAAGGATCTTCATCGCAGTTCGCCCTCTGCCCACGAAGACAGCTGAGCCTGCGAATGGCGCCCGTTCAGCAGGCCGCCTTCCGTCACGCGCGCGTCAGGCACGACCGAGCGGATGTGCGCAGATGCGCGCCCCACGCCGCTGCCACCACTCGTGGCGAAGGGAACCACCGTCTTGCCCGCAAGGTCACATGCCTCGAGGAAGGTGTCCACAATGCGCGGCTCAACGTACCACCAAATGGGGAAGCCCACGAACACCGCATCGTAGCTGCTGGTGCTGGGAACATCGCTCGCCAGCGCCGGACGGCACGACTCGTCGCCCATCTCACGCGAGGAGCGGCTGCCGCGGTCGTTCCAGTTCAGGTCGGCCCTCGTGTAGGGAGTCTCCGGAGCAATCTCGTACAGGTCGGCACCTACCGCTGCCGCAAGGTCTGCCGCCACGCGCTTCGTCGTCCCGCTTGCGCTGAAGTACGCCACCAAGGTCTTGCCCATAGTCATAACCCACTTTCTGCGAATCAAGTTCTCTGACTAAGGCAATTGAAGCACCGCACGGCACCCGTGTCTAACGCCTCCTCCTTATGCGTTCCATGCGCGCAAGGCATGTATGGATGGGCGCAATGCCCTACCGGCTAAACCCGCGATGCCCGTAAACCTTCAGCTTGCTCAGCTCGGTATCGAGCGCCCGCAGCTCCTCGGGGGAAAGCTCGACCTTGCTCGCGTCGAGGTTCTCGATGATGCGGCCCTTGTTCTTGGATCCGGGGATGGGCACCACGTGCGGCCACTTGGCAAGCATCCACGCAAGCGAAATCTGCGCAGGTGTGGCGCCCTTCGCCTCTGCATAGCGTGTCACCAGGTCCACGATGGGCTGGTTGCCCTGAAGGTTGCGCTTGGAGAGCTGCGGAACCCAGGTGCGCACGTCGTCGAACTTCTCAAACTTGGTCTTGGTCGTCACCTTGCCGGAGAGCAGACCGCTTGCGATGGGCGAAAACGGCACGAAGCCAATGTCGTGCGCCTCGCAGTACGGCAGCACCTCCGCCTCCACGTCGCGCTCCACCATGGAGTAGATGTTCTGGATGGCGGTAAGGGGATACACCTGCTGGGCGCGGTCGATGATGTCCACATCCACCTGCGAGAGGCCCCAACCGTCGATGAAGCCCTCCTCAACAAGCTGGCCCATGGCCTCGGCAACGCGCTCAATGGGCGTGCCGCCCATGCGATGCAGGTAGAAAAGCTCCACGTGATCAGTCTGCAGACGCTGCATGGACGCCTCGAGGTGCGCGCGGAGCTCGTCGTAGACCGAGCCTCCGCCAAAGCCGCCTCGGCCAAGGAAGAGCTTGGTGGCCAGCACGACGTTATCGCGCACGTCGTGCAGGGCCTTGCCCACGATGCGCTCGTTGTGGCCAATGCCAGAAAGACCGGGGCTGTACACCTCAGCCGTGTCGAAGAAGGTGCAGCCGTGCTCGTAGGCACCGCGGATGGCCTCGATGCTGTACTGCTCGGGCGGAATCTGCCCATAGCCGTGGGAGAAGGCCATGCAGCCCATGCCCACCTCGGAG
>CACXFC010000287.1 GCA_902766835.1 uncultured Coriobacteriaceae bacterium
CCGTCAACATGCAGACCCGCGAGATGCAGTACCTCTACAACGACGGTGACATCTACTACTTCATGGACAACGAGACCTACGAGCAGATCGAGGTCGGCGCCGACCTCATCGGCGACAACGCCAAGTGGTTCAAGGAGAACGACACCTGCCTGCTGCAGTATGCCAACGGCGTGCTCTACAACGTGCAGCCGCCCATGTTCATCGAGGCCGAGATCACCGACACCGAGCCTGGCTTCAAGGGCGACACCGTCCAGGGCGGCGGCAAGCCTGCCACCATCGAGACCGGTGCCGTGGTGCAGGTTCCCATGTACCTCAACGTCGGCGAGGTCATCAAGATCGACACCCGCGACGGCAAGTTCGTCGGTCGCGTCTAAGCACCTTCGCAAATTCGTCGGCACGTTCCGAAAGGACCTCTCATGGCTGAGAACGAGCTCAACATCTCTGGCATCAGCATCGCGCAGGGCGTCGTGAAGTCGATCGTCGCGCGCGCCGCCGAGCAGGTTGAGGGCGTTGCCCGCGTTGGCGGCAACGACATCACCTCCTCGCTCGTGCGCGTGTTCACGAGCCGCTCCATGGCTCCCGGCTCAAGCGTCGACGCCGAGGTCGTAGACGGCAAGCTGCACACCACCGTGCACCTCGCTGTGTTCTACGGCTACCCCTTCACCAAGCTTGCCGCCGCGGTGCGCACGGCTGTTGCCGCTGCCATCGCGTCGCAGGTGGGCGTCGAGGTCGGTTCGGTCGACGTTTGCATCGACAGCCTGGTTTTCCCCAAGGAGTAAGTGCGTGGCAGGAACAAGATTTGGTGGCCGCACCCTGGCGAGGAGCCAAGCGCTGCAGCTTCTTTTCCAGGCGGAGGCAACAAACCGCCTGGTGAGCGAGGTCCTCGCGGGCGAGTATGCGCTTGACGAGGGCCCGCTCGACCCCTATGCGGAACGGATCGCCCTGGGCTGCGATTCGATGCTTCACGAGCTTGACGCCGTCATCGGCGTCACCTCGGCAAACTGGAGCGTCTCGCGCATGCCCGCGGTCGATCGCAACCTGTTGCGCCTGGCGCTCTACGAGATGCTCGAGGTGGACGAGGTCGACACGGCCGTTGCCATTGACGAGTGCGTCGAGCTGGCCAAGGCCTACGGAACCGACGAATCGTCGCGCTTCGTGAATGGCCTGCTGGGCAAGGTGGCGCGCCGCATGGAGGCCGGCGAGGACGTGGTGGCCATGGCGCTGCAGGAGATGTCCGAGCGCGAGGGCAACGACACCTACGGCGAAGATGACGAGGCAGAGGACGCCTACGACCCTTACGGCCCGGCAAACCTCACCGACGAGGATCTGCCCGATTGGGCGAGGGAGTAGCCCATGGCGCGCAAGCCCGACATCTCCGTCTACAAGAACTTCGACCAGATCGTCACGCGCATGGAAGAGATCGTGGGTCAGGTGCGTGACAAGGACACGTCCCTCGAGCGCTCGCTCGACCTCTTTGACGAGGCACTTTCGCTGGGTTCGAAGGCGGTGGGCCTTGTGGACACCACCGACTTCTCGCCCGCCGAGCTTGAGCGCATGAAGGACGTCGAGGTGGGCGGCCAGGAAGCCGACGCCTCCCAATCGTCTGATACCCCTGCAAAGGAAGCCTAAGGTGCCCCGTCGCGTCCGGCTCGATGCCGAGCTTGTCGCGCGGGGATTCTTCTCTACCACCGACGAGGCGGCCCGCGCCATCATGGCCGGCGAGGTCTCTACCAGCGACCGGCGCATGAACTCTGCCGGCGAGCAGGTACGCCCCGGCATCGAGCTGCACGTGCGCGGGCGAAAGGCCTACGCCAGCCGCGGCGGCCTGAAGCTCGAGCGCGGCCTTGAGGCGCTGGAGGTGGACCCTGCGGGGCTCGACTGCGTGGACATCGGCTGCTCCACGGGCGGCTTCACCGACTGTTTGCTCAAGCATGGTGCGCATCACGTACTGGCGGTGGATGTGGGCCGCGCCCAGTTCGACTGGGCCCTGCGGCAGGATGCGCGCGTAACCCTTCTCGAACAGACCAACATCTGCGACGTGCCCGACTTGGAGGGGCACGCCGGCGCCTACCAGCTTGCCGTGTGCGACGTGTCGTTTACCTCGGTGGTGACCATCCTGCCTGCGGTGGTGCGCCTGCTTGGTGCGGGAGGCACCTTCCTCACGCTGGTAAAACCGCAATTTGAGGCCCCGCGCGAGCAGGTGGGCGAGGGAGGCGTGGTACGCGACGAGGCCGTGCGCATGCAGGCGCTCGAGAAGGTGAGCGCGGCCATGGAGGACGCGGGCTTCACTTTGGGCGGCTGGTGCGAGAGCCCCATCACCGGGCACAAGGGCAATGTCGAGTACCTGTTGGTCGGGCGGCTCTGACGCGGGTGCACCCGCAAGGCCGCCCGTTCGTGCTACACTGGAACATGCAACACACGTTCGGTAAAGGAGTGCTCCGATGAAGGTTCTGCTGGTGCCAAACTACTCTCGTACGCCCGCCGTGGAGGGGGCGCAGCGGCTTTCCGCATGGCTTGAGGCCGAGGGCGTAGAGGTCCAGTGGGCGCACGACAAGAAGCTCTATCCCAACCGCGTGGTCGACACGACGGGCGTGGGGCTGGTCGTGTCGCTGGGTGGCGACGGCACGCTGCTGCGCGCCGCGCGCATCGTGGGCTACTCCGAGATCCCCATGCTGGGCATCTCCTATGGTCACCTGGGCTTTCTCACCTGCGGTGGCCCGGAGGACCTCATCCAGACGGTAGCGGACGCCCTAGCGGGCGAGCTGCACGCCTCGCATCGCATGACGCTCGACGTCGAGGCCGAGTTTGAGAAGCGTGACGGCTCGGTGGTGACCGAGCACACCTTCGCCCTGAACGACTTTGCCCTGGGCCGCGGCATTCGCGGCGACATGATCGTGTTCGACATCTCGGTTTCCGGCCATCACATCGACCGCCTGCGCGGCGACGGCTTCGTGATCTCCACCGCAACGGGCTCCACCGGATACGCCCTGGCGGCCGGCGGCCCCATCGTGACGCCCGAGTTTGCCGGCATGGTCTGCGTTCCGGTGGCCTGCCACACCATCACGGCCCGCGCGTTTCTCACCTCGCCCTCCGACGTGGTCGAGTTGCGCATCAGCCCCGAGCGCAAGGCGGACCGCCTCTTCTTTGCCGACGGCCAGCCCATGGGCGAGGGGATGCGCGGCATGCGCGTGAAGGTGCGGCGCGGCGCGGGCGACATTATCCTGCTTGACCGCAGCGCCCGCAGCTTCTACGAGTCGGTCTCGCGCGTGTTCTACGGCAACACGAAGCGCTAGGCGGCTGCCATGATTGACGAGCTGTTCGTACGCAACGTTGCACTCATCAGGGAAGCCACCATTGCCCCGGCACCGGGCCTCACGGTGCTCACCGGCGAGACCGGCGCGGGCAAGACGGCCCTACTCTCGGCCATAAAGTTGCTGGTAGGCGAGCGTGCGGACGCTACGGCGGTGCGCGAGGGAGCCGATGCCCTTGAGGTTGAGGCGCGCGTCTTCGTGCGCGATGGCGACCCTGACGGCTGCGTGGTGCGCCGGCGCGTGGAGGCGGCGGGCCGCGGGCGCGTGCAGATTGACGGCCACATGGCCTCGGTGCGCGAGCTTGCGGCAACCGTGGGCTCCACCATCGACCTCTGCGGCCAGCACGAGCACCAGCGCCTGCTGGACCCTGCAATGCACGTGAGCCTGCTCGACGCCTGGGCGTCCGACTCCATTGGCCCTGTGCACGAGGCCTATGCTGCGGCGCTTGCCGAGGCCCGCGCGGCTGCCAAGGAGCTCGAGCGCATCGTGGAGATGAGCCGCGCGGCCAACGAGCGGCTGGACGAGGCGGCATTCGTGCTGCGGCGCATCGACGAGGTGCATCCCAGCCAGGAGGAGTACGACGAGCTTGAGGCGGCGCTTCCGCGCGCCGAGCATGCCGAGACCCTGCTGCGCGCCGCAGGTGGCGCCCACGAGGAGATCACAGGTGACGGCGGTGCCGCCGATGCGCTGGGCGATGCCATCAGCTGGCTGCGCGGCGCCTCCAACTACGACGCGGCGCTCGACGATTTGGCCGACCGCCTGGAGAGCTCGCTTATCGACATAGAGGACGTGGCCTCCGAGCTGCGTGACTATCGCGACTCGGTGGATCTTGACCCCGACGAGCTCGAGCAGATGCAGTCGCGCATGGCGTCGTTCCAGGGCCTCATGCGCACCTATGGCCCGCGCATGGCAGACGTCCTGGAGCGCCGGGCGCAGGCGGCCGAGCTGGTAAGCGCGGCTCAGGACGGGGGAGAGCGCCAGCGCGCGGCCCAGAAGGCGCTGGATGCCGCCGAGGCAAAGCTTGCGCGCGCGGCCGAGGCGCTCGACGCGGCGCGCAAGAAGGCAGCCCCGCTTCTGGCACGTGCGGTGAGTGAGCAGATGGCGCGCCTGCACATGGGCTCGGCCGAGCTGTCGGTGCAGATGGAACGCCTGCCGCGCAAGCAGTGGACCTCCGTGGGCCCCAGCCGCGTGGAGCTGCTCTACCGGCCGGGCGCCGGCCTGACCGCGCGTCCGCTGAGGCGCATCGCAT
This sequence comes from uncultured Coriobacteriaceae bacterium, assembly GCA_902766835.1. GTDB lineage: Bacteria > Actinomycetota > Coriobacteriia > Coriobacteriales > Atopobiaceae > UBA1367. The sequence continues at coordinate 4,561 of CACXFC010000287.1, forward strand.
CGGGCGGCGAGGTCAGCCGCGTGATGCTTGCCTGCAAGGTGGTGCTGGGCGAGGCCGATGCTACTGAGACGCTGGTGTTCGACGAGGTGGATGCCGGTGTGGGTGGTGCCACGGCGGTGGCGCTGGCACAGGTGCTTGCCGACCTCGCGCGCACGCATCAGGTGATTGTGGTCACGCACCTGGCCCAGGTGGCCGTGATGGGTTCGTGCCATTATCTGGTGAGCAAGTCGGAGGGCGACGTGCCCGAGACCTCGCTCGTGGAGATTTCCGGCGAGGAGCGCGTGGCCGAGATTGCCCGCATGCTCTCCGGCGACACCAGCGAGACCTCGCTAGCCCACGCCCGCGAAATGCTCGCCTCCGCATAATGCATTTCAAAGGGGCGACACCCTTTTGAAATAGGTATTTGCATTAGTTTCGTAGCTAATCACGATTTCGGGACACTCCCGCCGGAGGCTTCCGTCCCAGTTGGGACACTCCCGCCGGAGGCATCTGTCCCAGTTGGGACGGAAGCCTCCGGCGGGAGTGTCCACCCGTGAAATGACTGGTTGCCATGGCAATTAAGGGACACGCCCTTTTTTGCCCCGCGGGGCAAAAAAGGGCGTGTCCCTTAATTGCCCTCAAGCGTTCCCATGCCGATGTGTCACAGCAGATGCCCGACGCGCTATCATGGACACACTGTGCCATGCGCCGACTTAGGGGGTTGCCATGTCCATTACCAAGATCGTCGTCACCGGAGGCCCCTGTGGCGGCAAGACCACGGCCCTCACGCACATCCAGACCGCCCTGTCGCACCTGGGTTACACGGTGCTGGTGGTGCCCGAGACGGCAACGGCGCTCATCAGCGGCGGCGTGGCGCCCTGGACCTGCGGCACCAATGCCGAGTACCAGAAGTGCCAGATGCTCATGCAGATGCAGAAGGAGCGCATCTTCGAGCAGGCGGCGGCCAGCATGGACCAGGAGAAGATCCTCATCGTGTGCGACCGCGGCGAGCTGGACAACAAAGCGTACATGAACGACGAAGAGTTCGCGGAGGTCCTGACGTTTCTGGGCAAGAACGAGGCGGAGCTGCGTGACGAATACGACGCGGTCTTCCACCTGGTCACCACGGCCAAGGGTGCCGAGCAGTTTTACACGCTCGAGAACAACGGCGCGCGCTACGAGACCCTAGAGCAGGCCCGCGCGCTCGACGACAAGTTCATCGAGTCGTGGACGGGCCATCCCTACCTGCGCGTCATCGACAATTCCACCGACTTCGAGGGCAAGCTTCGCCGCCTGGTGCGCGAGATCACCTACTTCCTGGGCGAGCTGGCCCCGTATGAGATCGAGCGCAAGTTTCTCATCGAGTACCCCAACGTGGAATGGCTCGAGAGCCTGCCCAACTGCCAGAAGGTGCCCATCACCCAGTACTACCTGCGCTCCGAGCCGCATCGCGAGATTCGCGTGCGCCAGAGGGGCGAGGCAGGGGAGAGCATCTTCACGTTCACGGAGAAGGTCTTCGACGGCACCCGCAAGCACCTGGTGCGCAAGCGCCGCCTCACCGAGCGCGAGTACGAGATGCTGCTTCTGCAGGCCGACCCCAAGATGCGCGAGATC
>CACXFC010000288.1 GCA_902766835.1 uncultured Coriobacteriaceae bacterium
CGCCGTCTACCATGGCCGCCTGATGGGCATCGAGGGCACCTTCCTGTCCGACTACTCCGAGGAAGTCATGCGCCTCATGGCCGACGTCTACCCCGAGCTAACCGAGAACAAGGCCCTCATCCTGGGCATCCTCTCGGCAGAGGAGGAGCGCTTCAACGGCACGCTCGACGCGGGCGAGGCTAGCCTTGCCGCCGAGCTCGAGAAGCTCGACGAGGGCGCCAGCCTTGCCGGCGAGGTTGCCTTCAAGCTGCACGACACCTACGGGTTCCCCATCGACCTCACCCGCGAGATCTGCGAGGCCGCAGGCCACGGCGTTGACATGGACGCCTTCGACCGCTGCATGACCGAGCAGCGCGAGCGTGCCCGCGCCAGCGCAAACCGCGACGCCTGGGGCACCTTCAACGACGTGTGGACCGCCCTGTCCGACACGCTGTCCGAGACCGAGTTCTGCGGCTATGAGGCCGACGAGCTCGACGGCGCCAAGGTCGTGGCCATCGTGCGCGAGGGCCAGCAGGTCGAGGCTGCCGAGGCGGGCGACGAGGCCGAGATCGTGCTCGACCGCACCACCTTCTACGCCGAGATGGGCGGCCAGTCCGCAGACACCGGCCGCATCCTGGCCGACGGCTTTGCCTTTGACGTGACCGACGCCCGCCATCACGAGGGCGGCATCGTCGCGCACATCGGCGAGGTTGCCGAGGGCAGCGTGCACGTGGGCGACGTTGTCTCCACCTGCATCGACCACGGCCGCCGCGAGCTCATCCGCCGCAACCACACCGCAACCCACCTGCTCGACGCCGCCCTCAAGAAGGTGCTGGGCGAGCATGTGAACCAGGCCGGCTCGCTGGTTGCCCCCGACCGCCTGCGCTTCGACTTCACGCACTTCGAGGCCCTGACCGCCGACCAGCTCGCCCGCATCGAGGGCATGGTCAACGCCGAGATCTTCGCCGCCAAGCCCGTGGTGACCAAGGTCATGGGCATCGAAGAGGCCAAGGCCGCCGGCGCTGTGGCCCTGTTCGGCGAGAAATACGGCGACGTGGTGCGCGTGGTTTCCACCGACGACGTCGACGTGCCGTTCTCCCGCGAGCTGTGTGGTGGCACGCACGCGCGCAACACGGCCGAGATTGGCCTGTTCAAGATTGTCTCCGAGGGCTCGGTTGGCTCCAACGCCCGCCGCATCGAGGCCATGACCTCTGTGGGCGCCATCCAGTACCTCGACGAGTGCCTGGGCCAGCTCCAGGAGAGCGCCTATGCGCTCAAGTGCCGCCCCGCCGAGGTGCCGGCACGCATCGAGCAGCTCCAGCACGACAAGGCCGAGGCCGACAAGAAGCTTCGCGCCGCGCTGACCGGCGGCTCTTCCAACAAGATTGCCGACGCGGTGGCCTCCGCCGTCAACATGGACGGCTACAAGCTGGTCGTCGCGCGCCTCGATGGCATCGACGGCAAGGAGATCCGCGGCGCTTGGGACAGCGTGCGCGATCGTCTGGGCGCCGCCTGCGCCTGCGTGCTGGCCTCCGCCACGCCTGAGGGCAAGGTTGCGCTGCTGGCAGCCGGCACCGATGCGGCCGTGGCGGCTGGCTTCAAGGCCGGCGACGTGATCCGCAACATCGCCGGGCTGGTTGGCGGCCGCGGTGGCGGCAAGCCCACCATGGCCCAGGCCGGTGGCGCCGACGCCTCTGGCATCGACGCAGCTCTGGCAGCCGCCCGCGAGCAGCTGGGAGCATAGGCGCGTGAGAGTTCTGGCACTCGATATCGGAGAGGTCCGTGTGGGCATTGCGGCATCTGACGCATCCGGCACCGTGGCCTCTCCGGTGGTAGTGCTCCCCGCGCAGGAGGTCCTCTCGCACGCGCGCACGTTCAGGCGCGTGCTTGAGGACTACGAGCCTGATCTTTTGGTGTGCGGCAGGCCAAAGACCATGGCAGGCGAGGATGGGCCGCAGGCAGAGCGCATCATGGCGCAGGCGCGCCAGATTGCCCAGGCATGCGACCTTCCTCTGGAATTTGCCGACGAACGACTCTCCTCACGTGAGGCCAAGCGTATCCTACGTGATGAGGGAATGAACGAGCGAGCCATGCGCGGAAAGATCGACATGGTTGCAGCTTCTCTGTTTCTGCAGGCCTGGCTCGACGCCAGACGGACGTAAGGAAATACGATGGCCACCAACCAGGACAGACCGCAGGGCAGGAGGGCAGCGCACTTCTCGAGTTCTTCCGAGGAAGGCGCATCCGCAACGCGTACGCGTCGCGCGGCAACTCCCCGCAGCGCCAGCGACCGTTCGGCGAGGTCATCTACGTCGGGCAGAAGGCGCAGCTCATCTCACGCAAGCCAGATGTCCGAGCGCACGGCCCGGGCCACGCAGCGTGCCGCAGCGGCCCACAAGCGCAAGTCCGAGCGGGCCAAGTCGGGCGCTGCCAAGCGGGGGAGTGGGTTCCCCATCGTTGCCATCCTCGCGCTCGTCATTGTGGGCGCCGTCGTGGCGGCGGGCTTCTATGTTGTGCCGCGCCTGTTCCAGCGCAACGCCCCTGAGGTCGAGGAGTATCCGGCGGGCGAAGAGGTGGTCATCACCATCCCCGACGGAGCCGGTGGCGCGCAGATTGCCCAGATTCTGAAGGAGAACCACGTCATCTCCGACGAGGCCGTCTTCTATCAGGAGGTCCAGAAGCAGAACGCCGATGCCTCCATGAAGAGCGGCTCGTACCAGTTCCTTACCGGCGCCAACGTGTCTGAGGTCGTGCGCCAGCTGGTGAGCGGCCCCAACGCCACGCAGTTCCAGCTCACGCTGCCCGAGGGCCTTTCGGTCAAGCAGACGGCGGCGCAGGTAGAGAGCCAGCTGGGCATTCCGGCCGACGAGTTCCTCGAGCAGGCGAAGGCCTCCAACTACGTTGACGACTATCCCTTCCTCGAGGGCGTGAGCGAAGAGTACGACTCGCTTGAGGGATTCCTGTTCCCCAAGAAGTACGACATGGGCGGCTCCGACATGACGGCCGATGCGGTCATTCGCGCCATGCTCAACCAGTACCAGCTTGAGGTTGCCTCGCTCGACTTCGAGTCGGCCCGCGCAAACATCCGCGAGACCTACGACATCGAGATCAGCGACTACGGCATCCTGCGCCTAGCCTCGGTGGTGGAGAAGGAAGCCCAGACCGACGAGGACCGTCCGCTGATTGCCTCGGTCTTCTACAACCGCCTGGGTCGCAACTTCCCGGGCCTTGGCTACGTGCGTCCCTACCTTGAGTCCGACGCCACGATGATGTATGTGACGGAAGGCGAGGTTACGGCCTCCGACCTGCAGATCGACAGCCCGTACAACTCCTACAAGGAGCCCAACCTGCCGCCCACGCCCATCTGCTCGCCCAGCCTGGCCTCCATCAAGGCCACGCTCGAGCCCGCCGATACCGATTATTTCTTCTTCTTCATCAACGAGAACGTGCACCAGTTCTCCGAGACGAGTGCAGAGCACCAGCAGGCCATCAACGAGTCGCTGTACGGTTAGGACGGAACTATGGGCGTCATTACCGCAACGCGATACGTCCATGCCATCGAGCAGATTGACGTCGATTGGCTGGTTAGGCAGGGCATCAAGTGCGTCCTTATGGACCGCGACAACACCTGTGTGCCGCGCGACACCAAGGTGGCGCCGCAGGCCGTGCTCGACTGGATTGACAAGGTGCATGCAGCAGGTATTACGACCTGCATCGTGTCGAACAACTTCCACTCAGACCAGGTGGAGCAGTCGGCGCGCGAGCTGGGCAGCGAAGTGGTCCATCATGCCATGAAGCCATTCCCGTTCGCCGTGGCCCACGCCCTGCGCAAGATGGGCGTGAAGCCCGAGGAGGCCGTGCTCATCGGCGACCAGGTCTACACCGACATCGTCGCAGGCAATCTGGCAGGTTTGCGCACTATCCTGGTACGTCCCCAATCAACCACCGACCTCTGGTACACGCATATCATGCGCATTGGCGAGCGACTGCTTCTGCGCGGGCGCGTCTTCGAGGGCGAGTGAGGCGCTTGAACGAGCAGGGCTACGTCGTACACGAAGGATGTGACCACATCTTCTTCATCGGCTTTCTAGGGGCGGGCAAGTCGACGCTTGCGCGCAACCTCGGGCGCATGTTCCACCGCGGCTACATCGATACCGACCGCCTGGTAGAGCGCCTGGAGTGCAAGTCGGTGAACGACATCTTTGCCCAGGACGGCGAGGAGGCCTTTCGTTTGGGCGAGGAGCGGGCGCTGCGTCACCTGTCCGAGCGCAAGTCGCTGCTGGTGAGCTGCGGCGGCGGCATTGTGGAGCGCGCCGCATGCTGCGAGCTGATGCACGAGATGGGCACGGTGGTCTATCTCGACGGTAGCCTGGACGACTCGATGCGGCAGATTCAGCACCCCGAGCGCAGGCCCGACCTGGGCACGGCCGAGCAGGCCAAGGAGCTCTATCTGCATCGTCGGCCGCTCTACCAGAAGACCGCCGACATCACCATAGACATACGCGAGAAGACGTTCGAGCAGGTGGCCGCCGAGGCGGGCAGCCTGCTGTGGGAAAGGGGACTGCTATGACCGAGACGGTGGCCCTGCGCAAGCGCCAGTGGGTCTCGCTGCCCGGGGGCTCGTGTGACGTGCGCCTGGGAAACGGCGTGCTTGAGGAGGCGTCCCCGGTCTTCAAGGGTGCGGTGGGCCGTCCGCGCGTGAGCGTGCTGCTTGTGGCGGAAGACGTCTCGGAAGACGTGGAAGAGCTACTGCGCCGCCAGCTGTCCGACGCGGGCTTTAGTGTGGTGCGGCTCAGTGCGCCGACCGGACGTGTGGCGCGCAATGCGGAGACCGCGTTTCGCCTGATGGGCCAGCTAGCGGAGGCACGCGTTACCGCCGACGACCTGATGGTTGCGATTGGTGACGCCGACGTGCTCTCGCTTGCCTCCTACGTGTGTGCGCAGTGGTGCGGCAGCATGCCGCTGGCCATGGTGCCCACCGGCCTTACGGCCCTGCTTGAGGCGCCCATCACCCCGCGCGGAATCGACGTGGGCGACAGCGAGCAGCTGCTCAAGCTGCGTCCTGCGGTCAAGCACTCCTTCTTCGACATGGATATTGCCCTGAGCGAGGGCCTCACCGAGGACGTTCTCATGGCGCGCGTGCTGATGGTGGCCACGGCCATGTGCGACTCCGAGACGGCCTTCTCGCATCTGTGGGACCGCACCGAGGGAATCTGCGCAAACGACGGCGCCATCCTGTGCGAACAATTGCAGGATACCCTCAAGTCGCGCGGCAAGATCGTCTCGTCCACGGCGCTGGCGCTGCGCCAGTCTCTGACCTACGGCGAGTCGTTCGCGGCTGCGCTCATGCGCATCGTTCCCGATGTGGCGCCGTCTGTGGCGCGTGCCGAAGCCCTGCGCTTCCAGGCGCGCCTGTCGGCAGGGGAGGGCCAGCTCGAGGTTGACGACGTGCTGGCGCAGGACGAGATTCTGGACCAGCTTGAGATTCCCTACCTGCAGGCAGACATCGACCCGCAGGAGCTGATTGATGCCGTGCGCGGCGTGCGTCTGGAGCGCTCGAACCGCTTCCTGCTCGAGCTGCCCCGCAAGCTGGGCCGCGTACGTCTGGCGTCGGTGTCCGACGAGCTGATAGGCGAGCACGTGGCCGCCTGGTGCGCCACCCGAGCAAAGTAGACTGGGGCAATTAAGGGACACGCCCTTTTTGCCCCACGGGGCAAAAAGGGCGTGTCCCTTAATTGCCCCTTTGAAATCCACAGGGCTAGCCCCTTTCGCATCCCCGTGCTACAGTGCTATTCGCAAGACTGCATACATGTTTGGAGGACTGATGGCACAGGAGAATGCTTGCGCCGGGCGCGTTGCGCGCCTGCGCGCGCTGATGGACGAGCGTGGCTACGATGCGGTTGTTCTGCGCAACAACCCCGACCTGCTGTGGCTCACGGGAGCTGATGGCGTCTTCGATGACGAGGTCGCGCACACTGCCCTGCTGACGGCCGACGGCCAGTGGCTGCACACCGACTCTCGCTACTACAACAGCTTCGTCGAGCGCATGGGCACCGACGGCCCCTGGCAGCTCGACATGGAGCTGCTGAGCGCGCCGGAGTGGGTGGCAAAGAAGATCGCCGAGACCCGCTCGCGCGTGGTGGCCGTCGAGGACACCTGCACCCTCGCATTCTTCGACGAACTGACCTACCAGTGCTCCAAGGCTTCCATCGCCCCGGCGTTCCCGCGCATGCACGGCGACATCTGCGACCTGCGCATGGTGAAGGACGAGGCGGAGCTTGAGCTGCTGCGCGAGGCCCAGCGCATCACCGACGAGGCCTTTGAGCACATCTGCGGGTTCATCAAGGTGGGTATGACCGAGCAGCAGATTCGCAACGAGCTCGAGCGCTGCATGATGGGCCTGGGGGCGGATGGCATCTCGTTCGAGACGATCATCGCAGCTGGTCCCAATGGCGCAAATCCGCACGCGCGTCCCGGATCGCGCAAGGTGGAGGAGGGCGACCTCATTGTCATGGACTACGGCGCGCTGTATCACGGCTATCATGCCGACATGACGCGCACGATGTGCGTGGGCCAGCCTTCCGATGAGCAGCTGGCCGTGTACGAGATTGTGCGCCACGCCCACGAGGAGTGCGCGGCGGCCATCAAGCCCGACGTCATTGGGTGCGATATCCACAACCTTTCGGTCAAGATCATCAGCGAGGCTGGTTACGGCGATTACTACGGCCATGGCCTGGGCCACGGCGTGGGCCTCGAGATTCACGAGAACCCGGGCTTCGGGCGTTACTGGAACAAGCCTGTGCCTGCGGGTTCGGTGGTGACGGTCGAGCCGGGCATCTATCTGCCGGGCAAGTTTGGCATCCGTCTGGAGGACTGCGGCGTGGTGAGCGAGCAGGGTTACCAGCCCTTCACCCGCGCCTCCCACGACCTGCGCGTGATTGAGGCGTAGCCAAGTGCACGCGTTTTGTGCAAACGGTTGACAGCGGCCTTCCAAATTGCAAGAATATCTTTCGCATTCAACGAACGGGGATGTAGCTCAGTTGGGAGAGCGCTGCCTTCGCAAGGCAGAGGCCGAGGGTTCGAATCCCTTCATCTCCACCATGATTCTTCAGCGCCTCAACCACGGGGCGCTTTTCTTTTACAAAAGAGGTGCATGGATTCGAACCGTAAGCCCGCAAGGCCCCAGTGGGGCCTTGCGGGCTGAGCGCAGCGAAGCCCACGAGCGTTGCCGAAGGCAACGCGGGAATCCCTTCATCTCCACCATGATTCTTCAGCGCCTCAACCACGGGGCGCTTTTCTTTTATAGAAGAGTTGCGTGTCCCTTAGTTTCCGATGTGAAGGCGTGCACCAGGGACGGTCCTCGGGGGCGGCGCGCGTGGCCCAAAGCGAATTCCGCGGGATGCGAGGAGCGGAGGCGCGGCGGGAGGGCGGCGCTGTTCGAGCGCCCGAAGGGCGCGAGTTCGCCGCCCTGCCGCGCCGAAGCGACGAGCGCCCATCCCGCGAATGAGCGGCGGGCCACGCGCGCCGCCCCCGAGGACCGTCCCTGGTGCACATTGCGTAACGTGCGTGTAACATGGAGCGCTGCCGCGACGTGCTCCATCAAACTTGTGCTAATCTGATTCGCTGTATCTGTAGCTTCAAAAGCACAAGGAGTCAATCCGTGGGTCCGCTTAATATGATTTTTCTGATCCTCATGTTCGTCTCGGGCGTCGCTACCGTTCTGCTGGTGCTCATGCACTCCGGCAAGGGCACGGGCGTCTCCGACATGATCGCCTCCTCCATGTACAACTCCGCCGCCGGCTCGGGCGTGTGGGAGAAGAACCTCGACCGTCTTACGGTCATCACCGCCGTGGTCTTTGGTCTGAGCATCTGCGCGATGGCTCTGACCTTCCCGCTAGGCACAATCTAGCCAAAATCGGCACCTTTGGGCCATCCATCTACGCGACGGGTGGCCCTTTTTGTACTGTTGGAACTACTAAGGTGGGCAGAGCATGGACTCTAAAACGTTGCGGTACATCATAAAGAGGCTGTTGATGGCAGTCGTTACCCTCTGGGCAGTCATCACAGTTACCTTCTTTGTGATGAAGGCCGTCCCAGGCGACCCCTTCGCCTCCGAGAAGGCAGTATCGCCAGCCGCAAAGGCAGCGCTTGAGGCCAAGTATGGTCTCGACAAGCCAATCATGGAGCAGTACTTCAACTATCTTACTGGCGCACTTCACTTTGACTTTGGTCCTTCGCTGAAGCAGCGCGGCCGTGACGTCACCACCATCATTGTCGACGGCATGCGTACCTCGGCCAAGCTCGGCATCATCGCTCTGATCATGGCCACGGTATCGGGCATCCTGCTGGGTGCACTGGCAGCACTCAGAAGAAACTCCGTGGTAGACAAGATCATCATGGTCATGACTACGGCGTTCGTCTCCATGCCCTCGTTCATCATGGGTTCGTTGCTCTTGATTCTGTTCTCCATCAAGTTAGGGTGGCTGCCGGCCAACGGTGCCGCAAAGGGCGGCCTGATCCTGCCGGTCATCACGCTTGCCCTGTACCCCATGTCCTACATCACGCGCCTCACGCGCTCCTCGATGCTCGACGTGCTGGGCCAGGACTACATCCGCACCGCCAAGGCCAAGGGCGTCTCCG
>CACXFC010000289.1 GCA_902766835.1 uncultured Coriobacteriaceae bacterium
GGATTCGAACCAGCGACCCCTTGACCCCCAGTCAAGTGCGCTACCAAACTGCGCCACCACCCGCTTTGCAAGCTCTTGCTTGCGCGAATAAGAACTTTACCACAACTGGCAGATCATGCAAGAGCGAATGTCAAACAATTTTGGAAGCACACGCTCTGCACGATTGCTCTGTGCAGCTCTCATCAGAAATGCTCAAGGTACTTCACGCAATCCAGCTTGCGCAGGCTCTCAATCACTTGCTCCTTTTGTCCAAGCTTCGAGGTGTGCCCGTTCAACTGCACGATGACCCCATCCCCCACCGGGCTCTTTGACACCTGCAGGCCCGTGAAGTACACATCATGCACATGCAGCATGCCAAGAAGCTTTGGCACGCCCTCGTAGCTTGTGAGCTCGGCATAGAGGTCAAAGCCTCGCGATATGACTTGTATTCGCTCGTCAATACGGCTCAACACAACGAATACGAACGCAATGAGCGCTACGGCAATGAAGGCAATCTCGGGCCATCCCGCACCACAGGCAAGCCCCACAATGGCGGTCGTCCACATGCCCGCCGCCGTGGTGAGGCCGCTGATGAAGCCCGTCCCCTTCACAATAAGCGTGGCTGCGCAGAGAAAGCCGACGCCCGTTACCACATTGGCAGCGATTCGGGTCATATCGGTGGTAACGCCCGTACGGCCAAGATTGATGCTCTCGCTCACAATGACGCAGAGCGCCGCGCCCAAGCACACAAGCGTATGAGTCTTGAGTCCGGCTCTCTTGTTGCGCATCTCGCGGTCGAGGCCAATGAGCGACCCGCAAATAACGGCCGAGATCAGCCGCAAGGTGACGGCCCCCAGGTTAAAGGTCCTCATGTACGCAAAGAGCTCCATGGTTCCTCCTCCATATGGTGTGACTTGAGCATAGCAAACTTGTAAGAGGTGTTGCGGATGCAAAAGGCGAAGGGACTCATCTGGACAAGCGCGGTCAATCGATACGGCATGTATAGCTACTGCTACATTTTCGAATGTTCATACGGTAGAACTGTGGGTAAGTTATGCAGGTGGTATCTATAGATTTGAACTCTTACAATTCATGTTGCTATACTGCAATTGTTGTTATCAGTCTCGTTAAAGGAGACCGCAATGGCTGAGATGCTATACGAGCTTTCCGTTTTAAATGACCTCGCAAAGATAATGGAACCCCTTAAAAAGGATGAGCAGCGTCGTATCCTTACGTGGCTCGAAGACTACTTCGATATCTACGATGACGACGATCTGGGATTTGCCGTCGATGATATGGAGATTGCCCCCACCCGTATGTTCGTCGTCGAAGAGGACGACGATGACGACGATGATGACGATGAGGCCTCCGCAGAGCCCGAGGAGGAGACCCTCGAGTCGTTCTTCGACAAGGTCCATCCCAAGACCGCCATCCAGAAGATCGTGTCCGCCGCCTGGTGGCTCGAGAACGACCAGAACAAGGAGAGCTGGAAGTCGTTCGAGGTCAACAAGCTGCTGAAGTCGCTCGACATCAAGATCAGCTCGGTTTCGGGCACGCTTGCCATCGAGGCCAAGAAGGAGAGCCCCATGATCGTGGTGCTCGACAAGTCGAGTGACTCGATGCAGGGCCGCAAGACCTTCCGCCTGAGCGAGGCCGGCTACGCCTTCATCAACGACCGTCTGGCATAGTACATCGCTGACATTCTTTGGCTACTAGGCCGCCAGCGCGCTACTCCGGTATAGGTTGCGAAATTAGGGGACACGCCCTTTTTGCCCATACGAGCAAAAAGGGCGTGTCCCCTAATTTCATTGCACGTTGATACGCCTATGCTTAGTCCAGATCGGCTCCGTTGGTTGCAATGACTTTCTGGTACCAGAAGAAGCTCTTCTTGCGGCTTCGGTTGTAGGTTCCGTTGCCCTCGTCGTCCAAGTCAACGTAGATGAACCCGTAGCGCTTGGACATCTCGCAGGTCGACATGCTCACCAGGTCGATGCAGCCCCAAGGCGTGTACCCCATGACCTCGCAACCGTCCTTGATGGCCTCGGCGATGGCCAGTATGTGCTGGCGGAAGTAGTCGATGCGGTAATCGTCATTGATGGACCCGTCGGCTTCCACCACATCGTGCGCACCAAGTCCGTTTTCCACGATAAAGAGCGGCTTCTGGTAGCGGTCCCACAGCTCTATAAGCGAATAGCGCAGGCCCTCCGGGTCAATCTGCCAACCCCAGTCGCTCGTGGGCAGATAGGGGTTCTTGACGCCCGTGGCAAGGTTTCCGCCGACCTTCTCGTGCTTGTCGGCATCTATGGAGTCGACCATCGAGTTGTAGTAGCTGAAACTCACGAAGTCCACCGGGTACTGGGCTAGGATGGCCTCGTCGTCCAGGCCAAAGTCCACGTGAATGCCCTCGCGCGCCCAGTAGTTCTTCACCCACTGCGGGTAGCGCCCACGCACCTGCACGTCGGAGTAGAACATGTTCTCGCGGTTCTTGGCCTGCGCCTTGATCTGGTTGCGCGGGTCGCAGTCAAGCGCGTAGGTCGTGGTCTTGGTGAGCATGCAGCCCATGAGCGCGCCCGGCACCATCTCGTGCAGCGCCTTGGTGGCGAGCGCGGAGGCCACGAACTGGTTGTGCACGCTCTGATAGACCATCTCCTCGCGCCTCTCGGCCGGGTAGCGATCTGCGCAATAGCCTATGGTGGTCCAGGGGTGGCGGAAGACCGAGTCGATCTCGTTAAACGAGAGCCAATACTTGACCAGATGCCCGTAGCGCGCAAAGCAGGTCTTGGCAAAGCGCACGAACAGGTCGATCACACGGCGGTCGTACCAGCCGTCGAAGTGGTCGGCCAGGTATACCGGCTGCTCGTAGTGGTGCAGGGTCACCAGCGGTTCGATGCCCTTCTCCTTCATGTAGGTGAAGACATCCTCGTAGAACTTGAGGCCTGCCTCAAGCGGCTCCTCCTCGGTGCCGGTGGGAAAAAGACGTGTCCACTGAATGGACAGGCGCAGCGTCTTGAAGCCCATCTCTGCGAACAGGTCGATGTCCTCGCGCCAGCGGTGATAGAAGTCCACGGCGTGGCGCTTCGGGTAGCGATGCGTGTCGGTTGAGGCCTCGGCCTCCTTCACCTGCGCATCGGTTATGCCATGCAGCGCGGCATAGTCGCTCTTGTCCACATCCGGCTTGTAGGTGGTGCAGTCGGCCACCGAAAGGCCCTTGCCGCCTTCGTTCCAACCGCCCTCGTACTGGTTTGCCGCCGTCGCGCCGCCCCACAGAAATCCCTCGGGAAAACGTGCCACGTCCTACCTCCCTATCCATTTCATAATAATGCCGTTGCACCCGTGCATGCAATACACTGGGTGCAACGGCACGTAAACTCAGCGTTTTCGCAGGTCAACAACTAGTCCAGGTCCTCGCCGTTGGACTCGATGACCTTCTTGTACCAATGGTAGGAATCCTTCAGGTAACGCTTCATGGTTCCCTGGCCATAGTTGTCGGCGTCAACGTAGATCTGGCCATAGCGCTTGGCCATCTCGCCCTCGCCGTTGGAGACCATGTCGACGCAGCCCCAGTACAGGTAGCCCATCAGAGGAATGCCGTCGAGCTCCACGGCCTCCTTCATGCTCTTGATGTTGGCGCGCATGTAGTCGATGCGATAGTCGTCATGCACGGTGCCGTCGACAAACTCGTCGTTCCAGCCAATGCCGCTCTCGACGCACCACAGGTCGCAGTGATAGCGGTTGTAGAGCGTGTTGAGGGTGATGCGCTGGCAGTGGGGGTCGGTTGCCCAGCCCCAGGCGTTGGTCTGGAGGTAGGGGTTGGCCACCATGCCACCGGCGCCACCGTTGCCCTCGCCCGCCTCGAGGTTCTCGTCATGCGTGGTGATCGTGCTACTGCCGTAAAGCGAGAAGCTCAGGAAGTCGCAGACGCCATCGGCCAGGATGTCGAAGTCGCCCGGCAGTGCGGGGATCTTGATGCCCTCGCGCTCGTACTCGGCGAGCTTGTACTCGGGGTAGGCACCCAGCATCTGCACGTCGGAGTAGAACAGCTTGGAGTCCTGGGCCTTGAGGGCGGCCAGCTGGTCGGCGGGGTCGGAGGTGTAACCGTACACCGGGCCATAGGCCAGCATCATACCGATGCGCAGGTCGGGCCAGTAGTTGTGGGCGGCAATGACCGTCTTGGCGGAGGCCAGGAACTGATGGAACGTGGCGTTGGCGATGCTCTGCGGATTGCCGTGGATGAGGCCGGCGGTCACGAACGGCGCAAACTCGATGCAGTTAATCTCGTTGAAGGTGAGGTAGTACTTCACCAGGCCGTCGAAGCTCTCGAAGCAGGTGGTGGCGTAGCGCACGAACTGGTCAACCAGGTAGCGGCTGTCCCAGCCGTTGAAGCGGTTGGCAAGGCTCAGCGGGTTCTCGTAGTGGTCGAGCGTCACGAGGGGCTCGATGCCGTACTCACGGCAGGTCTCGAAGACGTCCTTGTAGTAGGCGATGCCCTCGGCGTTGGGCTCGGGGTCGTCGCCGTTGGGGAAGATGCGGCTCCACTTGAGCGAGAAGCGCAGGCAATTGAAGCCCTCCTCGGCGCACAGGCGGATGTCTTCCTTGTAGTGATGA
>CACXFC010000290.1 GCA_902766835.1 uncultured Coriobacteriaceae bacterium
CAGCTACTACGACTACTACCAGCCCGAGGCCTACGTCCCGCAGACCGACACCTACATAGAGAAGGACGCCTCCATCAACGAGGAGGTTGAGAAGCTGCGCCACCAGGCCACCTCGAGTCTGCTTTCGCGCCGCGACGTGATCGTGGTGGCCTCGGTCTCGTGCATCTACGGCATCGGCAGCCCGCAGGACTATGCCGGGCTTGCGCCCACCGTGAGCAAGGACGAGCCGCTCGAGCGCGACGACCTCATCCATGCGCTTATCGACATCCAGTACGACCGCAACGACTACGACCTGCAGCGCGGGCACTTCCGCGTGCGCGGCGACACCGTCGACGTGTTTCCGCCCTATGCCGAAAACCCTGTGCGCATCTCGTTCTTCGGTGACGAGGTGGAGCTGATTGCCGAGGTGGACTCGGTGACGGGCGAGCTGGTGCGCGAGTACGACGCCATTCCCATCTGGCCGGCATCGCACTACGTGACCGAGCGGCCCAAGGTGACCCACGCCCTCAAGACCATATCCGAGGAGCTTGAGGCGCGCGTGGCCGAGCTCAAGGCGGCTGACCGCCTGCTCGAGGCACAGCGCCTCTCGCAGCGCACCGCCTACGACCTCGAGATGCTGGAGACCATGGGCTTCTGCTCGGGCATCGAGAACTACTCGCGCCACTTGGACGGCCGCGCGCCCGGCGAGGCGCCCTACACGCTCATCGACTACTTCCCGTCCGACATGCTCTGCATCATCGACGAGAGCCACGTGACGGTGCCGCAGATCCGCGGCATGTACGAGGGTGACCGCTCGCGCAAGGTGACGCTGGTGGAGCACGGCTTCCGCTTGCCGTCCGCGCTGGACAACCGCCCGCTGCGCTTCGACGAGTTCGAGCAGCGCATCCCGCAGTACATCTACGTGTCGGCCACGCCCGGCGACTACGAGGAGCGAGTGAGCCAGCAGTCCGTCGAGCAGGTGATTCGCCCCACGGGCCTGTTGGACCCAAAGGTCGACGTGCGCCCGATTCGCGGCCAGATCGACGACCTCATCGACGAGATCAAGACGCGTACCGAGAAGGGCGAGCGGGTGCTGGTCACCACGCTCACCAAGCGCATGGCCGAGGACCTTACCGACCACCTGCTCGACGAGGGCGTGAAGGTCAACTACATGCACTCCGACACCGCCACGCTCGACCGCGTGGAGATTATCCGCGACCTGCGCGTGGGCAAGATCAGCGTGCTGGTGGGCATCAACCTGCTGCGCGAAGGACTGGACATCCCCGAGGTGTCGCTGGTGGCCATCCTCGATGCCGACAAGGAGGGGTTCCTCCGCAACCGCCGCTCGCTCATCCAGACCATGGGCCGCGCGGCACGCAACGCCGGTGGCGAGGTCATCATGTACGCCGACACCATCACCGACAGCATGCGCGAGGCAATAGACGAGACGGCACGCCGCCGCCGCATCCAGGAGGCCTTCAACGAGGAGCATGGCATTGTGCCGCGCACCATCAAGAAGTCGATTACCGATGTGGCAAGTTTCATCGAGGAGGCCAACGCTACCCTAGAAGGCAAGGACCGCAGCCGCGGCGACTCGCTGGGGCACGGTGCGTTCTACAGCGGGGCGGACGAGCCGGCAGAGGAGCGCGAGGCGTCGGCTCAGAGCGTGGCCAGCGAGCTCTCGCAGCTTCCGCCCGAGGAGGTCTCGCAGGTGCTTTCGGCGCTTGAGGAGGAGATGGCCGAGGCTGCCGCGAGCATGGACTTCGAACGCGCTGCCCGTCTGCGCGACCAGGTGGTGGCGCTGCGCGGGGCGCTGGAGGGGGAGAGCGAGGCAGACGTCATCGCGCGGCTCAAGCGCACCGACCGCAAGGGCAGCGCGCACGCCACGCGCAGGCGGTATCGCAAGCACAAGAAGTAGGTTTGGCAACAGCGAGGAGGGCGTTGATGCCAGAGTCGTTCAAGAACATAGTGAGCTACGTGTGGGAGCACGGCGAGCCATTTGCCGAGCGCCCGCTCTGCCGCGTGGACAGCCTAGTGTTCTCGCAGCTCTCGTACGTGCAGCTGCCGTCTGCGGCCGTGGAGGCCTGGGGCTGGACGGGCCTTCGTCTTCACGAGCTGTGGCGCTCCGACTGGCTCGAGGAGATGACGGGCCACATGTACGACCCGGCTGGCGCCAAGCGGCTTCTGGCGGCTGTGGCGGCGAGCCCGCGCTTTCGCAACGTGCGCATCTGTGGCTACGTGTCGCAGGTTGACCAAGTGTCCGAGATGCAGTTCTCTGGCATGTCGTTCCAAATCTCGCCGCAGGAGACCTATGTCGCCTACCGCGGCACCGACAACACGGTGCTGGGCTGGAAGGAAAACTTCAACATGGCCTTCCAGGTGCAGATGCCCTCGCAGGTGCAAGCGCTGCGCTATCTTGAGCGCACCGCGTCGCGCACGCAGGGAAAGCTCTGGGTGGGCGGCCACTCAAAGGGCGGCACGCTGGCCATCTATGCGGCCATGAGCTGTGCAAAGGAGGTGCGCGAGCGCCTTGCCTGCTGCTTCTCGCACGATGGCCCGGGAATCACCTCGGTGATGCTCGCCGAGCTGCAGGGCGATACGGAGTCCATACGCATCGACAAGACCATCCCCGAGGCGTCATTGTTCGGCCTGCTGTTCGACCAAGACGCACAGGACGATTCCATGGTGGTGCGTAGCGTGAGCAGCGGCTTTGCCCAGCATGACCCCCTCAGCTGGGAGGTCGATGGCTGCGATTTCGTGAAGGTGGAACGCGTGAAGCGTTCGGCCAACTATCTTGATTCGTCGCTCAATGCCTGGATCGAGCAGGCGCCGCTTTCCGAGCGCCAGCGTTTCGTGGAAGCCCTGTTCTCGGTGTTCAAGGCAGGGGACGAGGAGTTCTTCCACGACCTCAAGGTCAATTGGCGCGAGACATGGCCGCGCATGGTGCGGGCGGCAGTAGACCTCGACCCCGAGGAGCGAGAGCTGCTCATCCGCCAGTTTGGCAACCTCATCAAAGAACTGGCCCCCGGCGGCGAATAATGTGAATCGGGGACGGTCCTCGTTTCTCACGCGTGCGAATCGGGGACGGTCCTCGTGCGCGGGGCGCGTGGCCCTACGCTCATTCGCGGGATGGGCGCTCGTCGCGCAGGCACGGCAGGGCGGCGAACTCGCGCCCTTCGGGCGCTCGGACAGCGCCGCCCTCCCGCCGCGCCTGCGCTCCTCGCATCCCGCG
>CACXFC010000291.1 GCA_902766835.1 uncultured Coriobacteriaceae bacterium
CATCGAGCAGATGCGCCTGGCCATCACCGACGGCGTCGAGATGATGGGCTACTGCCCGTGGAGCGCCGTGGACCTCATCTCCACGCATGAGGGCTTCGTGAAGCGCTATGGCTTCATCTTCGTCAACCGCGAGGAGTTTGACCTGCTCGACCTGCGTCGCGTGCGCAAGGACTCCTTCTTCTGGTACAAGAAGGTTATCGCGAGCAAGGGAACCGATCTGGCGTAGGCTTTTGACCTGCTATTCTGTGTGACAATGGGGTGGCACTCTGCTTTGAGTGCCACCCCATTTGGCGCGTAAATCAAGTCAGATTGGGGCAACTAGGGGACACGCTAAGGCTTGCTATGCCAGCACTTTGCTGGCGGCTAGCCAGCCGGGCTGCTCGCGGCTGATGACGCGCGCGCAGGCATAGGCGCGGGTCAGCGACACGATGGCCGCGGCGCGATAGGCTCCCGACGGTTGTAGGTCGAGCACCAGGGCGCAGTCGGTGGTGCCGTCATCCACCAGGCAGAGCGGCACGAGGAGCTTAGTGCGCTTGCTGGCGGGGTCGAAGACCGGCGCGGCAAGCCTATAGCTCGCCCGCGTCGCCTTCATGGCCTGCTCAACGGCATCGTCGAGCGCGCGGCGCAACCTGCGATAGGCGCTGGCGTCGGCCTTGATGCAGCGTGCGAGGCGCGTTGTGTCGGCAGGGGAGAGCGCGCCCTCTTGGGCAAGGATCTCGCGCGCCTCGCGATTGTTCTCCAGGCGCTCGAGTAGGAAGGCGCGCGGCAGGCGCCCCAGCTCGCGGCCAAGGATGGCTTCGGTGTCGATGATGACCATGCGCGTGTTGTTGGGCACGACGTCTTCGATGCGCTCGAGGAACGTTGCCGGCTGCGGCAGCTCGGCAAATGTGCCAATGAGGCGCGCGCCCAGCTCGCCCGACCCTGCGGTGGCAAACCCTGCGAACTGCCAGGGAATGTCGCCCTTGCGCCTGGTGAGGCAGGCGTAGATGTCGTCGCCCAACGAAGTTGTAAGTCCGGTGTTGAACGAGGCGAACGATCCGTCGTCGGAAACAGCCAGGCGATCCTGGTCAAGCACGCGCTGGAAGACGGTGGCCACGTACTCGCGCAGAATGCCATAGCGGCTCTGCCTCCCCACGCCCTCGCCGGGATAGTTCCAGCGCTCGGGTGCGGCAAGGGCGGCAAGCCCGCCGAGGAAGGCGTCCCAGGTCCCAATGACCATCTGCTGTGCGAGGGTGCGCACAGGGCTTGCCGTCACGTCCGCGTTGCCGCCGGAAAGGTCGCTCCACGCTCCCTCGTCTGCCGCCGGGAGACCCTCCATGCCCACCTGGGCATGCGTCTCGCCGGTGCCGTCGTCGCCGTCCACAAGGACGAGGTTCCACTGCTTGCCGAAGGAGTTCTTCGTGGACTTGCGCAGGGTGGCCGTGACGGGCGTTCCGTCTTCGTGCAGGTAGCGCAGCGGGAAGCTCACGCGCGTGCGCGAACCCGTGAGCGCGCCGGTGGAGCGAGCCATGCGCCAGTCCTCGTCGAGCACCGCCATCGGGTCTACGTCGTAGGGCAAGAGCTGGTAGAGCGTGCGCAGCAGAGCGTCCTTGCACGAGACCTCGGCCCCAAAGTCTTGGGGAAGGTCGGTGAGGGGGATGGCGGGCGTGGTGCGGCGCGCCTCGCTTGCGGCAGGCTGGGGGCGCTTGGGCAGAGGGGGCTCCTCTGCCTGCTGGCGTGCGAGCTCGCGCTCCATGTCCTCGTAGGGGTCGTAGGTGATGGTGAGCGAGATGGGCTCGGGCTCGGGAGCAGCAGGCGCGGTGGGCTGCAGTTCGGGAGTGGGTTCGGGCTGCGGAGCAGGAACGGGTGCGGGCTCTGGTGCAGGTGCGGGCTCGGGCTCGGGGGCTGGTGTTGGTTCGGGCTCAGGTGCTAGCTCCGGCTCCGGCTCGGCTTGCGGCTCAGGTGCGGTCTCTGCCTTAGGCTGTTCGGCAGAAGCCGCCGCCTCTTGGGCGCGCGCCTCTGCCATGATCTCGGCCACGGTGCGTGCCATGGGCTTGCTGGGCGTCTCGTCGGCTTCGGCCTGCGGCTCTGCGGGGCTCTCTACCTGCGGTGCAGCTATGGTCTCAGGCAAAGCCTCCTCTTCTGTGGCCTCAGCCTCCTGTGCGGCCTCTGCCGCAGCAGCCTCGGCGGCCTCGCGTTCTGCCGCCGCAGCAGCCTCCGCCGCCTCGCGTTCCGCCGCCGCAGCGGCCTCGGCGGCCTCGCGCTCGCGACGCTGCTTTCCGGGCTTCACCGGCTTGAGGCTCTTCTTGCCGCCCTTCTTTTTCTTCCAGGTCTTTGGCCCTCCTGCGGACTTCTTGCCCGCCGGCGCAGCCTTCTCGGTGGGAGCGGCCAGCATCTGGTCCCACTCCTCGTTGCGCCCGACCGTCACGTATACGCGGCCCTTCTTGAAGACGCGCACCTTGAGGAAGTCGGGGCATGCCTCGGCAAGCTCCTGCATCGTCTTGCACTCGAAGTCCTCCATGAGCAGGTCGTCTGCGGCAAGCACCTCCTCCACCTGCGGCAACAGCGTCTGCTTGCCAAAGCCCAGCTCTCGGGAGAGCAGCTGGTACAGATAGAGCTTGAAGCCAGGTGTCACCTTAGTCATGAGGACCTCCCACATATAGGCAGCCCGCAAGGCGGGCGCGAAGTTTGTGAACTTCTAGGATACCCCAGCGACGCCTCTCGCCGCATATGAGTTACGCGTGCGGCACGGGGCACTAAGAGACGGGTGGCAATTGGGGGACACGCCCTTTTTTGGGCTCTTCGGGGTTTCTGGTGGGTAGCACAGTCTAGGCGGGCGAGCAAGCGAGGGCGTCGAACGTGAGCCCTCCCAGCCTGAGGAAGATCATCGTCGTGAAGTACTCGACGTTCCTGAA